>JAUILJ010000039.1 GCA_030433055.1 Polyangia bacterium | reverse complement strand
CAACCATATCGCCCAGGCCTGGATGGAGCGCCTCGCGGCGGACGCCAGCCAGTGGAACTACCCCGGGCCACGGGATCCCAGCCACGCCAGCGACGTCAGCGACACCGACTGGCTGGGGTCGGTGGATACGGAGACCGACTGGTTCTTGCCGACCTATGTCAACGACCAGGACTTCGGCCCCGCCTTCTCTCCGTTGGGCGCTCCCCTGAGCGAACTGAGCGAAGCGGCGTTTTGCACGCACCTGCGCCTGACCTGGCTGAACCGGGACAACCAGGGCGCCGTCGGCAACGGCTTGATCCGCGCGGAAGTGCGCGTGTTCTGGCAACGCGAAGGCAACAGCGGCGCCCTGGACAACAACGGCCTGTGCAGCACCGCGACGGACCCGGTCGAGCTGGGCAAGCACCCGGAACTCTACCACTTCGTCTATCACGCATCGGCGATTCGCCAGGAGCCCGCAGGGCGATGATCAGGCGACGCATCCGAGTTGCCGGAAGCCGCGGCTTCACGCTCACCGAGCTGATGGTGGCGATCACCGGTGGCCTGTTCGTGTCCATCGCCGTGTTCTCCATGGCGCGCTTCGGCTCCCGCTTCTATCAGCAGGAGTCGCGCATCGCGAACGCGACCATGAGCGGCATCGTGGGCTTCGAGCGTTTGAAGTCAGACATCACTCGCGCGGGCTTTCTGGCTTCTCCCAATGTGCAGCGCGACCCCAACGTGTGTGGTCAGCCGGCCACGGACGCGAGCTGGCCCACGCAGCTCCGGAGCCTCTCGGCGATCCAGATCACGCCGGATCACCTGAACAACGCGGTGCTCAACACCACGATCAACGGCAGCATCAGGCCCGACCAAATCACCCTGGCGGGCTCGTACGTCTCGGGAGACGAGTACCCCATCCGCCAGATACAGCAGAACGGCTCGGGCTACGACGTGTACCTGCAGGTGCTGACCGGGCCGATGGCGCGCCTGGGGACTGGCAACCTCGCGTCGGTGTTCCAGACCGGGCGCGCGCTGCGCATCATCGACGAGTCCGGGAAACAGCAGTACGGAACCATCTCCGCCACCAGCTTCAGCGCGGGGCAGCCGGTGGTCACGCTGACTCAGGCGCCCCAGCTGATCCTGCGCCAAGCCGGTAGCCAGCAGTGCGGCTTCAAGGGCCTGGAGACCGGCGCCCGCGCCAACGTGGTCAACTTCGTGCGCTACGAGCTGCGAGACATGAGAGCTGACACGGACCACGCCGCGCTGTTTGCTGACACGAACTCCGCGGTGCTGGGAGACGACTCGCGGGTGGAGCTGGTGCGCTACGAGATCGACACCGCTGGTGACGAGATCGACGGCACGCTCGAGGTGGTGTCGGAGCTCGCGGTGGATCTGAGCTTCGGCATCCGTGGAACCCAGGACACGACGAACAGCGGAAACCAGGAGATGACGCTCAGCAACGTCGGGATCGCCAGTGACCCGGCCACCGGCGGCACCCCGGAGCAAGTCCGCGTGGTGCGCGCCCGCCTGAGTGTGCGCTCACGGGAGGCCGACCGCAGCGGCCCCGTCGTCGCGCCCAACGGATTGAGCAACGAGATCTACCGCATCGCCCTCAACCCGGGCGCGCCGCCCGCCGACCAGCGCTGGGCGCGCGTACGCACGATTCAGGCAGACATCTCACTCCCGAACCAGCTGGGGGTGACGTGGTGAGACCCATGCACAAGGCCAGCCCCAACGCGCGGCTCATCAGCAACCCGCGCGCACGCACGACCCCGCTTCGAAGGCGCGCCCACGAGCGCGGCGCGGCGCTGTTCATCGTGGTGCTCGTGATCATGCTGCTCACGGCGATCGGTATCTTCGCGGCTCGCTCCGCCAGCCTGGTTGACGTCGCCAGTGGCTATGACCGCCAAGCGGTCCAGACCGAGTACATCGCGGAGTATGGTATCCGCGGGGCAACGACGCGCCTCGCCAACGGCGAGGGCAGCGCGGCGCTCAACGAGATGCGCCAGGGCATCGACACCTGCCAGGCCACCAAGGACCTGGTGCTGCCGTCGGGTCAGCGGCCCAGCTGCTACAAGTGGTTCATGCCCGAGGTCTCCGCAGCCCTCGATGCTCCGCTCCTGGACTCGCCCACGGCGACGGACCCCGGCTCGCTGGGTCCACCCGGCGCCACTGACACGCAGATGCTGGGCAACTTCGTCGTGGAGCTGACGGACGAGACCTCAGGCGGCGCAGTACCCGGCTTCCAGGTCGATGGTCAGAACCAGTCCTTTCAGATGGTGCGCATCACCCTCACTTCTCAGGGGGCCGTACGCCCCTTCACCGCAGGCACCGCCTGCGATGCGTCGAGCTCGCGCTCCGCAGGGTCCGCGTACGTCCGCGCTCACGTAGTTACCTTGATCAGCAGATGATGCAGAGGCAGCCATGATCGTCACACCACCAAGCAAGCAGCCAGCATCCTCGAGGCGACCGCGCTCACGACACCGGGGCTTGGCTTGGCTCGGCGCGTTGCTGTGCGGCGCGACAGCGCTCGGTGTGGCCTCGCCAGCTCAGGCGCAGGTCGACGTCAATCCACCGCTACCCAACGTGATGTTCCTCGTGGATACGTCTGGCTCGATGGAGTACCTGGCGTCGTCGAGCACCTTCCCCACCTGCAACCCCACGGGGTCGGGCAGCGAGAAGAGCCGGTGGACGGATCTGGTCGAGGTGATGACCGGCTCGGTGCAGAACTACCGCTGCTACGGCCAGAGCCGCAGCTCAGCGGCGTTCGCCAGCGAGTACCGCCTGCCGGGCATGCCCCAGATCTACGACTACCAGTACACCAACCCGCACAACCGCATCCTCAGCGGCACCTGCACGCCCGGGCCAAACCCCGCCTCCATCCCCGCGCTACAGGCAAACCCGTACTCCTACCCCACGGACTGGCTGAAGTTTCATACCTACAACAGCACGACCGCGTGCAGCACGTTCCAGCAAGCCAACGACGGCTTGCTCGATACGTTCCGGGGCCGTGTGCGCTTTGGGCTGATGACCTTCGACACCCACACCGACGCCGGGACGGGTGTATCAGGCAGCGTCGCGAATTTCCCCACGGGTATGCAAGGCACCTGGAGCTATTTCGTGGGCGGCGCGAAGGCGGGGCACCCCGCAGGCTGCACCACCGGTGACTACGTGCAAGAGGTGGGCGCGCGCAACGCGGCAGCGCCACCGTGGGAAGGCCGCATGGTGGCCTTCGGCTCTCCCAACGCCACTCAGAGCGATCTACAGACGCGGGCCGACTGGATCCAGGACGTCCTGCTCACCACGCGTCCGTACGGTGCCACCCCGATCGCCGGGATGCTCAGCGACGCGTATGCGTTCATGAACCTGGACGCCTCCCTCGATCCCCTCGACAACACCCAGAACTTCGGCCCGCGCAGCGATCCGTTCATCGACCAGGGCTGCCGCAAGAACGTGATCGTGCTGCTCACCGACGGCGAGCCGAACCTCGACCTGCGGCCATTCTGCGAGAGCGGCGGGCACTGCCCTTACGAGCGCTCCGAAGACATCGCCAAGCAGTTCGACGTCGATGGCACTCCGGTGTTCGTCATCGGCTTCGCGGTCAACTCGGTGAACGTGGGAGCGACGACCCTCGACTGCGGCGATCTGGATCTCTCCAACCCCGCGGATCAGACGCTGTGTTCGAACCCTGCGAACGCGACCAATCGCGAGCTCCAGGCGTGCTGTACGCTGAGCCGCATCGCCTACAACGGCGGCACCGACCGCGCCTACTTCCCGAGCAACCGCGACGAGCTGCGCCAGGCGTTGTCCAACATCCTCTCCCAGCTCGTGCCCACGACGAGCCGCACGCTCCCGGTGTTCGCCGGGACCGGCGACGTTCGCAACGACTTCGCGGGCTCGTATCGCGTGCTGACGTCGTTCACGCCCAAGCAGTTCGACACCTGGTCAGCGGTGCTCGAGCGCCAGCGCATCGTCTGCAAGACGCCTTCGAACCCAGCCGATCCCATCGAACCCGCGCTGGAGCCCATCGACCCGGTCAAGGGCGACGACTTCGTCAAGAACGTCAACGACAACCCCGCCGGGCGCAAGTTCTACTCCGTGCTCGGGACCAACGGTGGGAGCGGCTACCTCTCGGATCGCTCCATCCGCCCGCTCACCATCGACGATGGCGCCGGGATCTACTCCGGCACTCAGTACAGCGGGGACGCCGCAGCCTTCGTGACTGCCACCCCCGCCGGGGCTGCTTCCATCACGGCCAGCGACTGCGTGGGCACCACCACGGCCGCCCAGTGTCGTGACCGCGTCCTGAAGTGGACCGTCGGCCTGGCCAACGGGACCATCTACAACCGCTGTGGCAGCGGCGACTGCAACCTGATCGGCGACATCTACCACTCCACGCCTCGCGTCGTGGGCAGCCCATCCGACATCGTGCGAGACGAGTCCTACGACGCCTTCGCGATCGAACAGAGCGATCGCCCCCTGGTGCTCTACACCTCGACCAACGACGGCTTCCTCCACGCGTTCGACATGAACGTGGGTGCAGACACCTCGAACCCCGTCGGCAACAACGAGCTCTGGGCGTTCGTACCCCCTGCCGTGCTGTCCGGCATGAAGACCCAGTACCCTGGGCTGCACAAGCAGCTGCTCGACGGCGTCCCCGTGATTCGTGACGTGGTCGCGACGCCCAACGGTCAGACCTTCAAGCTCGAACGCAGCGCGGCGGACGCGCAAGACGGCGGCGGGCGCTGGCGCACGATCCTGATCCAGAGCTTCGGCTCTGCCAGTACGACGGGCGGCTACTTCGCCATCGACGTCACCGACCCGAAGCCGAACGCCTCGGGTAGCAAGGGACCGAAGTTCCTCTGGCAGCTCACCAAGACGGCCGCCGGCGAGGACCTGTTCGCGCCGTCCACCCCCACGCCGCTCATCACCACGCTGTTCTTCGGCGATCCGGCGAAGGAAGTCGCGGTGGCAGTGCTTCCCGGCGGAGACGGCGGCCAGCGCACTGGCAGCAACTGCACGCGCACGGTCACCTCACCCAACAGCAGCTACCCCCCCCGCGGCAGCGTGCGCTGCTACGACTCCGGCGCGGATGCCGCTCGCTCACTCACCATCGTGCGCCTCGACACGGGGGAGATCGTTCGCACCTTCCGCCCCGCTGGGCTGATCCCCGGCAACCTCGCGTCGCGCACCACCGAGGTGGATATCGAGTCCCCGATCACCGGTCAGCCCGTCGCCTACCCCGGCGACACGGGCACCGTGGCAGACCGTGTCTTCGTGGGCGATCGCGACGGCTCGCTGTGGCGCGTCAACACGTCGTCTACGAACCCAGCTGATTGGACGATGGATCTCTTCTGGGATGCGTACCCCTCGTCCCTCGGCTTCAGCGCCACCTCGGGGGAACCCATCGTGACTGCCCCCGTGCTCAGCGTCGACGGCCTGGGGCAGCTCACCATCGCGTTCTCCACCGGCGACCAGGAGACCTTCACCGCCAACAACCAGACGAACTTCGTCTGGTCCCTCACGGAAACGGTCGCAGCGAACGGCCTCACGCTGGGTTCCAAGGCCAACTGGTACACCCGCCTGGACAACGGCGAGCGCGTGGCGGGCCCCATCTCGCTGTTCAACGGCGCGCTCTTCTACTCCACGTTCCAGCCTGAAACGAGCACCAGCCAAGTCTGCAACGCGGGCGACAGCCGGGTGTGGGGCGTCGACTACCTGATCCCCAAGTCCGGCACGAACCTGTCCGACGGTGGGCGCGAGCGCCTGCCGGAGGATCCGAACGCCACCGTCCCGAACTTCGTCCAGTTCATCAGCGCGTCCACCAGTACGCTCATCGACTCCGGCTCGACGATCTTCGGTGTCGGAGTGGCTCAGCTGCCCACCTGCAACGCGGTGGACACTGGCTTCAGCGATCCCTACCTCGGCAGCGGCGCGCACCGCTCGGTGACCCGGGTGAATCCAGGCAAGTTCCAGCTCGTGATGCACACCGGCTCCGGCGGCAGCACGGTGGGCGGGGGCAAGACCAAGTCCCTCAGCTTCGACCTGCCTGCCCCGCCTGCGATCGCGACCATCGACTCCTGGGCAGCGCTGGTAGAAGGCCTCTAGGCTCGGCCGCGTTGCCACCACCCAAGTCGCCGTGAAAGACTGACGCCTGATGACGCGTGTCCGCTCACGCAGCGCCGTGTTGTTCGTTCTCGGCCTGTGCGCTTGCAACGCCAGCCCAGAACAGACCGTCGCTCCGGCTAACGCTAGCGCCAGCGCGGGCCCCCCGGTCGATCACCTGGCCAAGGGGGAACTCGCCCAGGGGACTGACAAGCTCTTCGGGCTGCCCATTCCCCGCAAGATGCGCGTCGAGCGTCGGTTCATCGACGCGGCGCACGCGTCGGGCCCCGTGAGCCCCGAGGACTTGTCGAACTACGTGCGCCAGCGCGTGTCGGTGGCCCAGGTGGAAATCGGCGCCGCGCGCACGGTGTTCCCTCGTGTGCTGATCCATGGGGGCGATCCGAAGCGGACGTACCGCATCGAGGTGAGTCCCCGCGCCGGTGGAGGCGCCGAGCTCGAGGTTCGCGACATCACACCCAAGCCTGTCCCATCCGGCATGAGCGACGCGGAGCTGTGGCGCAGAGCCGGGCGCAACCCGGACGGCACTCCGATCGATCCCAAAGCGCTCGAGTGACGTCGCGGGCGTCAGTCGCCGCGCGCTATAGTGCATCTCCCCCCAAAACCCAGCACGAAGCGCCGCGGAAGCCCTCCCAACGACGGCTGCCAATGCAGTAAGGTCCGCCCCGTGGCGGACTCACTCAAAGCGACACCTCTCCTCGATCGACACCGTGCTCTAGGCGGACGCCTGGTGCCCTTCGCCGGCTACGAGATGCCTGTGCAGTACACGGGCATCGTGGCCGAACATCAAGCCGTTCGGGAGCGCGCTGGGCTGTTCGACGTCTCTCACATGGGCGAGCTGTTGCTCACCGGCCAGGGCGCGCTCGAGCAGGCCAATCGCCTGGTCACGAACGACCTTGCGCGGATCGCCGATGGCCAGGCGATGTACACCTGCTGTTGCAACGAGCAGGGCACCATCCTTGATGATCTGATCCTGTATCGCCACGCTCCGGACCGCATCCTCGTGGTGTGCAACGCATCGAATCGCGAGAAGATCGTGGCTCACTTCTCGTCTTCGATCTCGGGGGTGAGGTTCGAAGATCAGTCGGATCAAACCGCCTTGATCGCAGTGCAAGGACCCAAGGCGCTGGAGCTGCTCGCCGCTGCGAAGCTCTCCTTCGACGCGTCGGAGCTGAAGAGCTTCCGCTTCCAAGCGGGCACCCTGGCTGGCGCGGAGTGCACCGTCGCGCGCACCGGCTACACCGGTGAAGACGGGGTCGAGCTGTTCTGCAACGTGGCGGACGCCGTCACGATCTGGGACGCCCTGCTCGACGCCGGAAAGCCCTTTGAGGTGCTCCCCTGCGGCCTCGGAGCCCGGGACACGCTGCGGCTCGAGGCGCGGCTCTCGCTGTACGGCAACGACATCGACGAGACCACCAACCCGCTGGAAGCTGGCCTCGCCTGGACCGTGAAGTTCGACAAGGCCGAGTTCGTGGGGAAAGCGGCCCTGGAGCAGATCAAGGCCGACGGGCTCACTCGCAAGATCGTCGGCTTCGAATGCACCGGCCGAGGGATCGCTCGACACGGCTACCCCATTCTCTCGAAGGACGGCGAGAAGATCGGCGACGTCACCAGCGGCGCCCCCTCCCCGACGCTCGGCAAGAACATTGGCCTCGGCTACGTACCCGTCGCGCTGAGCGAAGTTGGGAGTGAGTTCATCGTCGACTCCCGCGGACGCCAAGTACCCGCCGTCGTGGTCAAGACTCCCTTTTACAAGCGTCCGCGGTCGAGCTAACACGCGCTGGAGGCTTGAGCTCCGCTCATCGGCCCCCTGAACCCCCAGATCGGCGCAACCGGCGCAGTACAAGGAGATCCATCACGATGAGTGCGACCGAGGTCAAAGACGATCGCAAGTACACGAAGGACCACGAGTGGCTTTCGGACGACGGTAAAGTTGGGATCACCGCCTTCGCGGTCGATCAGCTCGGCGACATCACGCTGGTGGACATCACCGTGAAGCCCGGAGACGAGCTGAAGCCCGGCGCTGCTTTTGGAACCATCGAGAGCGTCAAGACGCTGAGCGACCTGTTCGCCCCGGTGGGTGGCAAGGTGGTCGCTGTCAACGCTGACCTCGAGGACAAGCCCGAGTTGGTCAACGATGACTGCTGGGGAGCCGGCTGGATGATCCAGCTCGAAGGCGCCGAGGGTGGCGATTTGATGGATCCCGCCGCATACGGCAAGCACCTCGAGGAATCGGACCACTGATATGCGTTACCTGCCGCAGACCCCAGAAGAGATCACCGAAATGCTTCAGGTGATCGGCAAGAGCTCCTTGGACGAGCTGTTCGGGACCATCCCCGACGGCGCTCGCTTCGAGGGTCTGCTGCAGGTGCCTCCAGCGCTGGAAGAACCCGCGCTGATGGCTCACCTCGAAGATCTCGCGCGGAAAAGCACGGGGGCCGAGATGCTCTCGTTCCTCGGCGCGGGGATGTACCACCACCACATCCCCCCCGCCGTCGACCAGCTGCTCCTGCGCAGTGAGTTCCTCACCGCCTACACGCCCTATCAGCCCGAAGTGGCTCAAGGCACCCTACAGGCGATCTGGGAGTTCCAGACCATCGTCAGCGAGCTCTTCGGCTTGCCGCTCGCCAACGCGAGCATGTACGACGGCGCCAGCGCAACGGCAGAAGCTGCGCAGATGGCGAGGCGCCTCACCGGGCGCGACAAGCTGATCACCAGTCGCTGCGTGCACCCGGACTACATCGAGGTCACGCGCACGTATCTCTCCGGTCGCGGCGAGGAGGCTTCGCTCAAGGTCGTTTCCGTGGGAGAAGACGGCGGCTGTGACCTGCGGGCGCTCACGGCGGCGATCGACGACAGTACCGCCGCGGTGATCGTCGGCTATCCCAGCTTCTATGGCACGCTCACCGACCTGCGTGAGCTCGCCCAAGCTGCCCATGACAAGGGCGCCCTCCTGATCACGACGACGAGTGAGCCTTACGCGCTCGGCGTCGCCGAGTCGCCCGGGGCGCTGGGCGCTGACATCGCCGTCGGCGAGGGTCAGGCCCTGGCGGTGCCGCCACAGTTCGGCGGTCCTGGCGTTGGCCTGTTCGCCTGCCGAGACGGCCGCAAGTTCCTCCAGCAGCTACCTGGTCGTATCGCGGGAGAGACCACCGACACCGACGGTCAGCGCGGGTTCGTGCTCACCCTGGCGACGCGCGAACAGCATATCCGCAGGGAACGCGCGACCAGCAACATTTGCACCAATCAAGGGCTGATCGCCCTCGCCATGGCGATCCGAACTTCGCTGCTGGGGAAGACCGGCTTCATGAAGGTGTCCGAGGCGTGCCTCGCGAAAGCCACCTACCTGAGAGGCCGGATCCTGGAGCTCGACGGCTACAGCGCGATGTACCAGGCCGCTCCCGGCTTCAATGAGTTTGCAGTACGGGTGCGCGGTGGCGACGCGCGAGCAGTCTGCGAAAAGCTCGAGGCTCAGGGCATCATCGCTGGCTACAACTTGGGCCGTAGCGACGCGAGCCAGGCCGACTGCCTGCTGATCGCAGTCACCGAGCGCCACACCAGGCAGGACCTCGACCGCCTGATCGCCGCGCTCGACGCCGTCTGACGCCCGGGGCGTCGCCATCGCATTACCACACGGTAACTGCTCATCTCCAAGACTACTTTGGGGAGGGGGGCGGGCGGCTCGCCCGAGGGCGTCACCCTGGAGCATTACCACACGGTAACTGTTCATCTCGCGATCACTCTGGGGAGGGGGACCCGCGTCGCGGGGGAGGGGTCTTCCCAAGACCCCTCGAAAAACAGCAGCGAGGAGCAGTCCGGTGCCGCCCGACGGCGAGCCGAGCGCCCTCCCCCGTCAGGGGGCGGGCGGCTCGCCCGAGGGCGTCACCGGACGCGACGCAGCTACTGGCACTTCCCTTCACCCATGGCACTCGCGCACTCGGTGGCATCATTGGTGGCCTGTAGCAAGTGTCGGATCCGGCACTGCAGCGTGTTGCCGTCGGGCACCGTGATGCTGAAACCCGAGTCCTTGTCCGCGCCGTCTAGGCTGCCACACGCCACCTCACAGGCTTCCTGGCTGCCAAACGTAGCGAACTCGGTGGCGCACGAGGCCTCGAGGAGCTTGCAGTAGCCGGGACAATTGCTGGTCCCACAGTGACCATCCCCGCCCACGCTGGCGTGTGGGCAATGGATCTCCGGCGCCGCGATCGAGTTGTACGAGTGGTACTTGCGGCAGCCGAGTGTGTCCTCGGTGGTGTCGGTGGTCTTTCCCGGGTCGAACGAGGCGCAAGCCTTCTTGCACTCCGCCTCGGAGTCATAGACCGCGTTCTCTCCACTACAAGCGACGGTCACCAGGCGACAGTAGTCGTCGCAACTCGGTGTGGCGTCTTCGGGTTCGGTACACCACTCCCCCGCAAGGGGCGCGAGCTGTGCGTGGCTGCAGTGGACCACCGGATCCACGAGCGCCGAAGACGTGTGCACCAGTCGGCACTGGAGCGTATCGCCGCCGTGGTCTTCTTCGACATCGAGGGTTCCGCGGTCCTTCAGGCCCTGACAACTGGCTTCACAGTCCAGCACGAGATCCGCGTCGTTGGGGCAAGCTTGATTGAAGAGATAGCAGTACGACTCGCAGTTCGTTCCGCACGCTCCGTTGCCTCCAGGACCCGCGTTGGGACAGTGAACCGCCGGCTCCCCGGTGGACGCCGCCAAGCGAGCTTGGCGCACACGACACTCCACGCTGTCTCCCGTCGTGTCCCCGCTATTTCCGGCGGGAAGCGCCGCACAGGTCGCCACGCAGGTATCGAGGGATGCGTACTGGGCGAGCGTCCCGGTGCACGCACTCATGATGTCGTCACAGTAGGTCTTGCACAGCTCGCTACCTGCGCTTCCGCCCCCATCCGGATCGAACGTACGGTCTTCGATGCCCGCGATGCTCTGGCAACCTCCCAGCGACAGGGCCACCGCGAGCCCCGCAGTGAGCACAGCACCGACTACCATCCGGGCTCCACCAGCCATGCGGGCGCTCACTGGAACGCTCCCTGAAAACCCAGCCCAGTGGTGCCGCCACCGAAGACTGGCGCAACCTGCCAACGCGAGCGGCGCAGGTACGCTGCGTCTGACTTCTCGGGCGCAGTGAAGTAGAGCACCAACCCGCCAATCAAGGCCGCGGCGCCAACGCCGAATGCAATGTTGGAGACTGTTGCCGCGCTCTTCGCGTCTTCAGTCAGGTCAACGCCTTGCTGGCTGTCGCACTTGGTTCCGCGCGGACAGAACTTCTCGGCGTCGTCATTCTTGGAGATGGCTTGCAGCCCGAAGACACTGCCGACGGCAATGCCTGCCAACCCGATGCCTCCGATGATGATACCCGCGGTGCGCTGACCGTCACCATCGGAGCTCCCTTGATCTGCCACCGGCCCGGGTGTGTCCGGCGGTGGTGTCACGGGCGGCGGCGTCTCCGGCACGACCGGCGGAGGTGTGGCCTCGGTCTTCGCCTTGATCAGCGCCGGCAGGCGGGCCTCGACGGTCTTTGCCTCACCTTCGACGTGAACCGTCATGGTGTACTCCTGATAGCCCGGCGCGCTGATGACGATCTTGTACTCACCTGGATCGACCGGGACCGGCACCCCCCAGAGCGACGCGTCCACGACCTTCCCACCGCGCACGACCTGATAGCCCTCGATCGCTCGTGCCTCGGGGCCCACCTGCAGACTGAGCCGGGAGAGCTTCGGTTCCAGCGCCTGTGCGCGACTCCGGCCCATCTGCGCACGTTCTTCCTGCCCCTCGGCCTGCGCCTTGCTCGAAGCTTCGCTGAAGGTCGCCCAGGCGCTCGCGGTCTTGCCTTCTTTCTCGTAGCATTCCGCGAGGTAAAGCAAGGTGCCGATGGCGGGGTCGATGCGGTTGCTCTGCTCGAGCTTCGGACAAGCCTCGCTGAACTTGCCGTCGATCATCAGCTGCTTTCCCTGGCGAAACAGCGCCTCAGCCGCCGCTTTCTGTTCGCCGGCGCTCTGCGCCGAAGCGGAACTCGCCAGGCAGAGGGTGAGCGCTGTCGCCGCGCACGCCCAACCACGATTCGATCCTCGCCACCGCCGGCCGAAGCTTCCCAACATGCAGTCAGACTACACCAATCCGCGGCATCGTTCGCAAGCCTCTGACCGCGCAGCACAACCGGCGACGCGCCTAGCTTGAGGCGGCGGCGAGCCGGGGCGCCCGCACGTCGTGGAGCCAAAGCCGCGAGCGGGACTCGCGCTCACCGCGCTGATCGGGGGGCAGCGCTCGTTGCGCTGCCTCTGTGCTCGATGCCGCGAGTTCGATGCCGCGAGTTCGATGCCGCGAGTTCGATGCCGCGAGTTCGCGTGTTGGGCGGGCCGGGCGCCTAGCCTCGGCGCGATCAGGCGAGCGCGCTTCGCCGCTCAGCGTCGCTTTCTCGGATCCGCGCTCCGCCTCAGTTGCGTCCGCCGAAATCCGTGATGCCTGAGGTGGGCTTCGGTTTGGTGGTAGGCCGAGGATGGACGGGGGGCTTTGTGGCCGGCTTCGAGGCGGCTCTTGCAGCAGCCGCAGCTTTCTCGTCTGCTGCAGTCTTCTCGTCTGCTGCAGTCTTCTCGTCTGCTGCAGCCTTCTCGTCTGCTGCAGCCTTCTCGTCTGCTGCAGCCTTCTCGTCTGCTGCAGTCTTCTCGTCTGCTGCAGCCTTCTCGTCCGTGGGCTTGGCGCTCGCGGACGCCTCGTCGGACTCACCGGGAGGCGCAGCGGCGCGCACTGCGTCGGTCGCGCCCTGGCTCGCGGGTTCGGGTGCGGCGACGCTGGTGTTGGTTCCGACCGCCCACAGGGCGACCGCGCCGATCACCGCCGCGGCTCCCGCCCCGCCAAGCCACACCCACGCGGATCGCTTCGGCGCCTCGCTCCCGGCACCCGTGCGCCCCCACGACGCGACGGTGTTGCCTCCCTGGGAGCTGGCGTCGACGGGCGCCTTGCCCGGGGAAGAGTTGCGTGGTGCCTCGACCGCGATCACATCGAGATTGGGAGAAGAAATCAGCCCAGGAGACGTGTGCACCGGCCCCGAGGGAACGGTGCGAGCCCCGGTGAGCTTCGGCCCACCGACACCTGGGGTCGAGCTGCGCACGACCGAGTGACCCAGCACGCGCTGGACTCGTTCCACCGAGACGATGCTACCGGGCGGACCAAAGCCCCCGAGGGCGCTCACCAACTCAGCCACGCTGGAGTAGCGCGAATCGAGAGACCGCTCGAGACACTGCAGAACCGCCTGGCTCAGGTCCTCATTCACATCCGGACGGATATGAGTGAGCGGCGTCGGGGTGTCGTTCAACAGGGCCGCACACAGCTGCGGGATGGAGTTGCCGGTAAATGGCGGCCTGCCCGCGAGCAGCTCGTACAGAATGACACCGAGAGACCAGATATCGGTCCGCTGATCGACATCCTTCGCGGAGTCCATCTGCTCAGGCGACATGTAAAGCGGGGAGCCGATGATGGCTGCCGTGCGCGTGAGTGACATGTCCATGCCACCGCCGAGCGTCTTGCTGATGCCAAAGTCGAGCACTTTGACTATTCGACTTCCGTCGGCTCGCTGTGTGATGAACAGGTTAGCCGGCTTCAGATCGCGGTGAACGATGCCAAGGGAGTGAGCCTCGGCGATGGCCTCGCAAGCCTGGAGCACGAACTCGACCGCTTCTTCGACTTCAAGCGTGCCTCGCTGGGCGAGCTCCATCGAGAGGTCATGCCCCTCGAGGAATTCCATGACCATGTACGGAACCCCGATTTCCAGGGTACCGACGTCGACCACCCTGGCGACATGCTCACTCTTGATCTTGACCGCGGCACGCGCTTCCCTACGGAAACGTTCGGCAGCATCCCCCCGCTCGGCGAGCTCAGGGAGGAGAAACTTCATGGCGACCCGCTGGTCCAGTTCCGTATGCCAGGCGGACACGACCACGCCCATTCCGCCTTCACCAAGGACTCGCTCCACCCGGTATTTGCCCGCGAGGATGTCGCCTTCTTTCACCGGAGAGTCAGCCATAGATCCTCCTAGGCTACACGCAAACGCGCCGGTACGCCCGTGGTTTGAGACACGGCGAAGCCATACCGTTCAGACGGGTGGGTCGGATGGCGGTGGGTCGCTCAAGACCTGCCGCGGACACCTGATCGCTCAGCCCCTCAAGATCAGCCGTCAGGATCAGCCTCAAGATCAGCGCTCAAGATCAGCGCTCAAGATCAGCGCCTAGAAGCGCTCCTCGGGACGATACGCGGGGAATGGGTTTCGCCACCACTCCTCCCCCGTACGGCGGTAGACGGTGAGGCGAGCGAGATCGATGCCGACCGTGAACGTGTACGTCTGACTCTCCTCGCTACCGAAGCCAGCGCTGGCGCTCGCGGTGATTCCCCACGGAGCGCCCAGGTTCAGGCTCCCCAAGACGCCGCTGGACCCAACTCCCCACCAGCGCTGATAGGGGCCGACATCGACGGCTAAACCCCAGTCTCCATTGACGAAGCCGTGAGTCGCACCGCGAAACAGCACGCCCAGATCCGTTCCACGCCCGAAGTGGGTTTGCATGCGGAAGAGGCCGCCAAA
This sequence comes from Polyangia bacterium, assembly GCA_030433055.1. Taxonomy (GTDB): domain Bacteria; phylum Myxococcota_A; class Polyangia; order Polyangiales; family Polyangiaceae; genus JAHBVY01. The sequence continues at coordinate 3,922 of JAUILJ010000039.1, read as the reverse complement.
GATCAAGCTGTCAGCTGGGGGGGTACCCAGACCGGTGTCCAGCTGGAGATCGGGAGCGAGCCGGGGTTCGGCGGAGCGATCGTCCAGCCGGGACGCACCTCCCCCCAAATAGAGCCAGGACGAAACGTCCGCTCTCGCTGAACGAGTCACCCCCAGCGCGGCAAAGAGCGCTAGCCCTCCGAGGGCTACCCGCACGCCGGTTGTTCCGACGCGACCGCGCCAGGAGGATTGGAGGCCCCGCCTCACTGGCTCTGGGCGAACCCCTCCGCGCCGTGCCCCTGCTACCGCCGAGGCCGGTACGCAGATCTGGATAGGTCGAGTGCCTCGCAGCTGCTGCATCGAGCGGCCCGCGTACCACAAAACGTGGCGGAACCCCTCCGATTTTCGCGCCAGAACGGGCTCAGGCAGCGGGATCGTGCTGCAACGCGCCCCGGATCGAGTCCCGAATCCTGCGAACGACCAAATCGGCGGCGCGCGGGTCATACAGCAGGCCGTTGTGCCCGCAGTGCTCCAGCTCCACATGGTCTCCGCCGGGCAAATGGCTGAATCCCGTGACGACGCTGTCATCGGCGCCGGAGATGGCCAGATGCGGGATGTGCAGGTGCTCCTCCGCCGCCCCCACGACACGCTCGAGGAGCGGACTGCCTGGGCTGATGTCGCGGCCAGCGCTGGCCGGCATCAAACGCGCGTGGTCCGTGCCGCCAAAAGGACTACCGAGGCTCACGGTCTGTCGAACCCGTGGGTCGCCCCCCAACTCTTGCACGAAGTACCGGGCCACCACCCCTCCCAGCGAGTGCCCCACCAGGTGAATATGGGCGTCCGCCGGCAATCGCCGCACGAGGCTGCCTAGCTCCACCGCGAGGCGATTGACCCCCGGTCCAGGCAGGTAGCTGAAGCTCGCGGTGTGTGCCCCGGTCTCGCTTTCGATGCGACGCCGGAGCGGGCGCAACACTCCGGCGGTTGCGAACAGGCCGTGCAACAGCACGACCACGTGATCCCCGGGCCGTGTTTCCGTGGGTAACACGGCGCCGAAATCCAAGTGGATGAGCGATGCCTGACGCGCGAACGCCAGGACCTCACGCGTGTGGGCCCGAAGTCGGCTCACGGTGCCGGCTGCGGCCGGAGGGCTCTTGGATGCGAACAGGCCCAAAACGGAGGGGCTCGAAAAACTGCCTGCCACCCCTGTGTTTTACCTGGATGCCGCGATGTTGGCACCTTCTCAGCACGCCTTTGTCAAAGCGCGTCAGCGCCTTCGCGGCTCGCTCTTCGCAGGTCTGACCACGGGCGGGACGAATGCTGACCCAGCGTTCGCGATGCGCCCGCCCATGTTATGTCCAAGCCACCGACTCATGTCCTTCATCGCCGAACAAAAAGCGACAGCGTTTCCCTACCTCCATGACCATGGCGGGGCGATGTGAGCTGACGAGACCAGCGCTCGGGCGGTCGAGTGCCACCGGAAGCAGAGCGAATCAATGACCCACAACGCGAGCGATAGCCATTCCCCCACGGAGGCCAACCAACACACCGCGAAGGTATTTTCGCAGCGCTTTTTTGTTCCCCCTTCCGCGATCGACGAGCTTGGCCACGTGAGCAACCTCGAGTGGGTGTGCTGGGTGAGCCGCCTAGCTACGGCTCACTCGGAGAGCGTCGGCTTGGGTTTCGCCGGATACCAGAAGCTGGGTCTGCTGTGGGTGGTGCGACGCCATGAGGTTGATTACCTCGCGGAAGCGCGCGAGGGTGAAGAGATCCATGGAGACACGTGGATCGCCGACGTTCGCGGCGCGACGAGCCGGCGTAGCACCACATTTCGTCGTGTGGAGCCTGACGGGAGCACGAAGCTGCTCGTGCGCGCCGAGACGACGTGGGCGATGATCGACATCCACCGGCGCCGGCCCACCCGCGTGCCCAAGGATCTCCTCGCTCGCTACGGCTTCACACCAGGCGCTCGCCCTCCCAGAGGGTAAGGCTCCGCCCCTGCGCTGCGCTTTGGGGGAGGCGGCCACACTGCTGGCACCTGGCTCGTCTCACCCCCAATCCCCGCTGCGCTTCGAGGGTGGGCAGCTACTCGCTGAAGTCTTCCGCGAGGCTCGCGAGGGTGGTGGCGTCGAGCTCAACGCGCACACTGTACGCCGGGTGATCGATGCCTACCGCGATCCCCGAGGCCCGCGCCTGGAGCGCGTGCTGCACGGCGGGGGTCAGTGGAAAGCGTAGGTAGTGCACGGCGGTGGTGCGCTCGGCCTTCACGGTGCGCAGGTCGCTCTCGCTGAAGCAGCGCTCCCCCGCAAACTCGACGTAGAACTTGGACTCCACACCGACCAGCTTCTCGAGCATCGCGTCCCGCTCAGCCGCGTCTGGATACTCGATCATCGCCGTCGCGCTCAGCTGACCAGATTTGGGGATCAGATCGTTGTAGGTGTCGATCTCGTGCTGGATCGCCGCCTCCTTGCTGATGCGTTCGGTGCGCAGCATCTCTTGCACCTGCAGCAACACGGTGTCGTGATTCTCAAACACCAGCGTCACGTGACCGCCGAGGGCAACGCGCCGTTGTTTCTTCAGGGCAATGACCCGCGCGCGAAAATGCGGGCGTATTTCTTCATACTCGCTGAGCCCCAGGATCTCTCCGCGTTCGACGAGTTGCATACTTGTTTCCTTGGTTCAGGCAGTGGCTTCCGTCAACCGCTCGAAGCCTTCTTGCCCGAGCGATCCGCGCTCGGAGAGTCGATGCCGTAGGCCCAAGCCAGCGCGGTGATCGGGTGCACCATGGGCTTGCCCGTCTCACCCACGACTCGCTGCCCAGCGAGGTTGCAGTCACCCACGAAGAGATCGAACTCCCCCTCCTCGAGGCCCTGGGTCAGGCGCTTGGCGTAGCGCCTCCCCTCCTCGTAGTAGGCAGCCTTCATGCCCCACGTGCCATCGACCGCCGAGCACTCCTGGACGATCCGGACGCTGGTGTCGGGCACCTTGCCCAACAGCCGCGCGCCGGGGGTCCCGATCTTCTGCGCCCGCAAGTGACAGGCCGCGTGGTAGCCAACACTCCCCAGGCTGCGCGCGAACTCCAGCTCCAGGTCGTGGCTCTTGCGCAGGCTCTCGAGGAACTCCATCAAGTCCACCACCGCCGCGGCGACTTCTTTCGCCTCCGGCGTGTCGAGGTATACGGGCCACTCGTGCTTCATGGTGTAGCCGCAGGTGGGCCCCGGCACGACGACCTTCCGACCCTCACGCACGTGGGGCAAGAGCAGCTCGACGTTCTTGCGGATCTTGGCCTGGGCGGCGGCAACGTCGCCCCCGTCGAGATTTGGCATTCCGCAACACATTTGCTCCGACGTCCACTCCACGCTGTAGCCGTTGTGCTCCAGCACCATCACGGCGTGACGCGGTACCTCGGGGAAATTGAAGTCGCCGTAGCATGTGCTGAACAGCACGACTGAGCCGCTCTCGCCCGCATGCTCCGCCGGCTCGTGCTTGTCGAACCACTTACCGAACGGCTCCGAGGCCATCGGGGGCAAGGGGAACTCAGCAGAGATGCCGGTGACCTTCTCGGTGACCTTGCGCACCAGACGATTCGCGTTGATCAGATTGGCCATGTTGGCCTGCGGACCTGCACCGGCAGCCCCGACGAGCTTTGGTTCCCCGAGGATCTGATCAACCAGAGGGATCCCGTCGCGACGAGCCCGTTGGGCCTTCTCGCGAGCCATCAGTCGCGGGAAGTCGAGCAGCTCGTAAGCGTCGTCCGCGTCGGTGTACGGGCACTTGATGTAACAGAGCTTGCACTGCCAACAGTGCTCGCTGACCTCCACGAAGGTCTCCGGCCCGAGCGACTCAACGCCCTCGGCGCGTCCCGCGGAGATGTCCTTGTCCACGGCGTTGAAGAGCAGCGGGAACGAGCCGCAGTAGTTCACGCACATCCGGCATTCGTGACAGA
>JAUILJ010000918.1 GCA_030433055.1 Polyangia bacterium | reverse complement strand
AGGGCTGTGCGATCGGGGAGTGCGCTTCAGGCTTTCAGGACTGCAACTCCGACGCCGTCGACGGCTGTGAAATCAACTCGGATCAGGACCCCCACAACTGCGGTGGCTGCGGAAACGACTGCTTCAGCAACACCAGCGCTGACAACTGGCGCTGCGTCGCGGGCAAATGCGAAGTGAGCAGCTGTCCACTGGGCTTCGAAGACTGCAACGGCGACCCAGCGGATGGCTGTGAGGTGAACCTCGACGCGAGCGTCGCCAACTGCGGCTTCTGCAACAACCCATGCAACCTCGCCAACGCGACGGCAGAGTGCAATGCGGGCAAGTGCGAGGTCGGCAGCTGCGACTCCGGCTATGGCGACTGTGACACGACGGACGCGAACGGGTGTGAGGTCAACACCAACGTCGACGCAGACCACTGTGGCGCGTGCGATCGAGCCTGCTCGAACAGTCACGTAAACCAGCGCACCTGCGCGTCCGGACGATGTACCTCCACGTGCGACTCGGGTTTCGGAAATTGCAGTCGCCCGGCTTCTGGCGCGGACAACGGGTGCGAAACCAACTTGAATACCTCCGTAGGCAACTGCGGGTCCTGCGGATCGGCCTGTTCGACGACCCATAGCAGTGCTCAGAGCTGTTCCGGGGGGCAATGCAGCCACACTTGTCAGAATGGGTGGGGCGACTGTGACGCGACCCGGCCCGGTGCGACGGACAACGGCTGCGAGGTGGACCTGCAGACCACCAAGAACCACTGCGGGTCGTGCGGAGCCGCTTGCTCGACGAGCCACAGCACGGCTCAGGCGTGCTCCGCGGGTCAGTGTCAGCACACATGCGACGGCGCCTTTCGCGATTGCGACGGTCCGCGACCTGGCGCGACGGACAACGGTTGCGAGGTCGACACGGACTCCAGCGTGGCCAACTGCGGGGCCTGCAACGCAGCGTGTTCAAACAGTCATGTCGCCAACCGAAAGTGCTCGGGCGGGCTTTGCACACCCACCTGCGATACCGGGTTCGGTGACTGCAACGGCCCACAAGCTGGCAGTGGGGACGACGGGTGTGAGCTCGACTGGAGCTCGGACGATGACATGTGCGGCTCCTGCACGATGGGCTGCCCATCGAGCCAGCACTGCGACAACTCGACGTGTGTTCCGAACGGAAACGGAGGAAACGGCGGCACGGGCGCTACGGGCGGCGGAGGTGCTGGGGCCACCGGCGGATCCGGGAACGGCGGCACCGGTGGGACGTGAGGGGCAGCTAGAGGGTTGGCAAGCTCGCTCTGACCGGCTTGGGCAGGTCCTCGTCGTCGATGCCCCAGCCGTGTTGAGCGAGCAAGGCATCGGCATCGCGCCGTAAGCGCTCGTCGAGGCGATGGCGCACCGCCTCGTGGAGCGCCGCAGCGAACATCGACGCGGAGCCCAGGCGCCTCTCTCGTTGCTTGGCGAGCGCCAACGCCAGCACGCGTTCAACGTCCCTCGGCAGGCGCGCCAGCTCGCTCGGTTGGGTCGGCTGGACGTGGAGCACGTTGTAGAGCGTGCTGATCATGTCTGGCCCAGTAAACGCGGGGCTGCCGGTCAGGCAGCGATACGCGATCACGCCCAGAGCGAATACGTCTGCGCGGTGATCGACGTCGGCGCCCTTGGCTTGTTCGGGCGCCATGTAGCTGGGGGTCCCGACGGCTGCACCCTGCGTGAGCGTGCCGGTGCTCGCCATGACCTTGGAAACACCGAAGTCGAGAATCTTCCAACGTTGCCCACCAGGTGTCTCCACCTGGAACAGGTTTTGGGGTTTGAGATCTCGGTGCACGATGCCGGCGTCCTCGGCGACCGTGAGCGCCCGGGATACCTCTTCGACCAGCGCGAGGGTCGCGGAGATGCCGAGCCGGCGCTTGCGGCGTAGCTTCTGCGCGAGGTCTTCGCCCTCCAGGAACTCCATGGCGATGAACGGCGCGCCGTCCGGCGCGTGCCCCGTGCCCAGGACGCGCACGATGTGCGGTGAGTCCAGGCGAGCGACGATGTCCGCTTCCCTGAAGAAACGACCGACGGACGCGGGATCGTCGAGTACGACGTGCTGAAGGAACTTGAGGGCCGCGAGCTGTTCGGTGCCTCGCACTGTCGCGCGGTACACCTCTCCCATCGCACCCCGCCCAATGACCTCTCCCACCTCGTAGCGCTCGACCGTCGCGCCGGAATACGCCCCAGGTTTGATGCGCATCGCGCGGTCCAGATCAGCCTGAGCTTCGTCGAGTAGGGCGTCACGCTTCTGTATCTGATGAGCGGCCCGCTCCAGGCGGCTGAAGGCGTGGCGAGTCGCGCGCCGGCTCTGGCGAGCCAGCCAGAACGTCGTACCCAGGATGACCTGGCAGACCAGTCCAAAACTCACGAGCGTGATCGGGCTCGACGGGCGCATCGCGAGCACCGAGTTGGCCACGTCGAGCACACCCAGCGCCGCGAGCAAGCAGAGCCCGAAGTACCCCAGGGAGGACGTCGCGAACACTAGCCAGCCGGCCAGCTCCCAGTCGCTCAGCCCGAAGTAGTAGATCCCCAGGCACAAGGTCATCACTGCTGGGCTGTAGACGCCCAGGTGCACGCACATGGCCAAGATCGCCGCCACGCACAGCATTCCGTGGGCGAGCTCGATATTGGGGCTATAGCGACGTTCTTCCCGATACCACACGGCAATGCCAATGCTCGCGAGCACGACCAGCGCCAGAACGGCAGTAGCCAGCCACTGCCTGGCGATGGCGTGCTCGCCGCCGAGTGAGGCCCCAGGGATCCAAATCGCGACGAGCGCAGCGGCGGCTACCAGTGCTGCCAGGCGAGCCAGCGCTCGCCCGCGTGCGGCTCCCTCACTTGCCAGGATCCCCGGTGTGGTCAGCCAGAGTTCAGCGCTTCCGCTCGACCGGGCGCCCGTGGACCCTTCCCCTCGGAGGTAAGGAGTGGTGTTGGAGTCGGAGCTGGACTCCGACGCGCTGGGCCCCGGGCGGGGTGCCTCCACCACCGTGGGATCGTCGGCTCCCAAGCTCATCGCTGCAGGATCTCCCGCTGCTTCTTGGGGAACAAGCGTCTTTGAGTACCCGCTCGGTTCGCAGGCCGTTCGCGTTTGGGCAGCGCTCGAGTGTGCCGTGGCAAGAGTCAGTTCACCCAGGGATAGGCGTGGATCGGCGGGCAAACACGACTATGGTTGCGGGCCATGAGCTTGGAGCGGGTGAAGCGGCTGACGAGCCGATTTCGGGAGCAACTGACCTCGATTCCCGACGAGTGTACGGCCTGGAGCCACGGGACTGCGCTCGGGATGGAGCTTCTCGAGTCGATGTTGCGAGCTCGGCATCTCGATGTGGCTGCACACGAGCTTCGCAGACAAGGTGCTGGGC
>JAUILJ010000917.1 GCA_030433055.1 Polyangia bacterium | reverse complement strand
CCCACCGACGAGCAACCCCAGCCCGAACCACTTCAGGATCCACAGACTCGAGGCTCCCTTGGCCAGGCCCCGCCCCGCGGCGCCGGCAAGCGCAACCTTGGCTAGCCCCGCGCCAAGCCCGAGCGCCAACGCGGCGCGCTCCATTTGCTCCAACGACGGGCCGTCATTCAGCGCGGCTTCGAGGGCGGCGCGCATTTCGGGCTCCACGTCGCTCGCGAGCAGTGGTCTGAGTTCATCGTCCATGACCCAGCTCCTCTCTCTCACGGTGTGTAGCCGTGAGGAAACATTCCCGAGCGCGCCGCAGGCGCGTCTTCACTGTACCCAGCGGCATACCCAACACTTCGGCAATCTCCGCCAAGCTGTGTCCCTCGAGTTCGAACAGCACGAACGGTGCTCGCAGCTCCGGCGCCAAGTCGTCGAGCCAGCGGTCCAGTCGCTCGCGCCGCTCCTTCAAGTCGACGAGCTGCTCTGGGCTGCGCCCCGAAGCGGGCTCGGTGTCCAAGTCCGCGGTCGCGGTGCCTCGATCCCGCCGCTCGCTGCGCCGCGCGTTCGCGGCCAGGCGCTGGGCTATCCCGAACAGGTATGCGCGCTCCGCTCCGGGACGGATGCGATCGAGCCGTCGGTTCGCGGTGATGTAGACTTGCTGCACCACGTCATCCACGGCGCTCTCCTCGACGCCCAGGCGCCTCACCGCACGCCAGACCCACGCGTAGTGCTCGGTGAACAGGCGTTGCAGCCTCGCTCTCTCCGGCTCGCAAACCTCGACCTGGAGTGCGTCGGTCACCACGAGAGCTCCGCTCCGAGTGCAGCATAGCCGACCCAGGCAAGCTGCTCGAACACGCGATCCTCAGCCCCCGGTGAGTCCTTGCGGAAATAAAAATAGTCCCGGGTCAAGCTCCACATCCCACCGAGCTGCGCGCTGAGAGACAGGTTGCCTCCAGCGCACTCGCACAGGCTCCTGCCCAAGGCGAGCTCGACTCCAGGCCCGAGCCAGGGGGCAGAGTCGCTCGCGGCGTTGGGCACACTCTCACCGCGTGCTCTGAGCCGACCGAAGTCGAACGTCAGGCTCGGCTCCAGCGACCAAACGTCTCCAAGCAAGACGTATGGCGCCACCCCACCCCGCGCCGCGATCAACGTCAGACTGGCGCTCCCCACGGCGCTCTCTGCGCTGCCCGGCGAATACATGCCCCGCAACCAGAATGCGGTGTTCCAACCGGGAGCCAACGCGCGGCGCAGCTTGGCCGTGAGCGCGACGACCGGCGACACGCCGTCACCCACCCCGGAGGTGATTCCGAGGGACCCCGCGAGGCCGAGACCGAGTCGAGGCCCCTCGGCTTGCCTGGACTCGGCGAGTGTTGCTCGGGGCGCCACTGGAGCGTCCTGGGGCGCGGCGGGCAGGCGGCTCGGCTCCGACCGGGGCGCTGTCGTCGCCTCGGGGTCAATGGCCAGGGCCACGATGAGCGCCGCCGCCGAGACGAGCTCTTCGCAGCTTGCGCTGGAGAACTCGCGACGTGGGGCCACCACGTCGCCATCGATGCGAAGCGTTGCGCTGAACGGCTCCGCTCGACTCTCGACTCGGACGACGCTCAAGCTGACGCGCACACCCGGCGATCCCGGCGCGAAGCGAGCCAGCGCCGTGCGTCCCTCGACACCGGAGACGAAGCGCTCACGGGCTGGGCACCCCGGAGCGCTCATGTACTCGACGCTGAACCGACGGATGGGCTCGGCGCTCACCTCACCCACCCCACCCACACCCGCAAATCCACACAGCCAGCCTGCGCAGACCATTACCCCACGGATCAAGATGCGGTTTAGTTTCGTCACTGCGTCGTCAGTTCGTGAAGCGACAGGCTAGCCCATCGAAGCACGATCCTTGAGGACACTCACAGACTTGCACCATCTCGCTGTTGTCGGGAGAGCACCCGCAAACGCCAACGGAACACATACTGGGAAAATCGCCCGCCCCGGCACAGCACAGGCTCTGCCCAACCACCCCACCAGACTGCACGCACCCGTCCGAGGCGCCGCCCGTACCCCCGGTGCTCCCCCCGGAGCCACCGCTGCCCCCGGCGCCGCCGCCTCCCGCGCCACCCAAGCCCTGGTCGCTGCACTTCGTACCGTCCCAGCAGCCGTTGCCTGGGCAGTCGCAGATCTTGATCGACTCGCTGTTCTGCGGCGCGCAACCGCACGCTCCCACGAGGCAGAGGTTCGGGAAGTCTGCGGTACCCGCGCAGCAGTCCGCGTCGATCACCGTACCTCCAGCTTGCTCGCACGGGGTGCTCCCGCCGCCCCCGGAACCCGCGACGGACCCACCGCTGCCGCCAGAGCTTCCGGCGCTCCCGCCATTGCCCCCGGTTCCGCCGTTACCCGCGTTCCCCGCCGCGCCCCCGCTGCCTCCCAGGTCGTGCCCCGAGTCAGAGCACGCACCGCTCCCGAGAAGCAAGAGCGCGCCAGCGCCCAACACAGCCCAGTTCCGCCAGCCACCCACGCCAAAGCCAAGAGACATCATCGAAGTACTCCTCTCAAAAGGTTCACCCGATAGATGTCCGAGCATGGCCCGCAGGTTTTGTGACTGCGTGCTTTTTTGGGGGTGAGGCGCGCCGAAGTTGCTCCGAGGGCGCCTCGAGCCGCTATTCAGCCGCGCGCCCCAAGGCTTCGCAAAGCGAGTTGATCAAGAACTGCCGCATGTCGTTGGCCGGCAGGATGCGCTCCAGCGAGCCCACCTTGAGCGCCCGCTCCACGCTGTGGACCGCGTCGAACTCCTGCGCCACCTCTGCTTGCTTCTCCAGCAGCACGTCTTGGCTCACGCGCTCCAGGTGTTCTCGCGCCGTAGGGCTGCGCTCCTCACGCACCTGCTCGAGCGCTTGCTTGACCCGCGGGTCCGCCTGTACTCGCCCGCGCACCTCACGCCCGAACACGACCTTGGCCGCCGGACCCCCGCCGATCACCGAGGCGTAGCTGCCCTCCAGGGCAAGTGCGCGGAGGTTCGGGTTCAGCTCGCGGCTGAACACGACGTACGCGCCCCCGTGATAGCGCGACACGACCAGGAACAGGATCGGGCCCTTGAAATTCACCACCGCGCGCGCGATCTCCGCGCCATACTCCAGCTGGAATTTCCGCATGGATTCAGGCGATCCGTCGAAGCCGCTGAGGTTGGCCAGGATCACCACTGGACGGTTCCCGCTCGCGCTGTTCAGCGCCCGAGACACCTTGCGCGACGACTGAGGGAACAGCGTGCCTCCGTTCCACTCGGCGGGGCCATCCAGGGGGCGATAGCCGTAGCGGGGAACGTTCTGACTCTCGATTCCAATCAGGCACACGGGCTGCCCGCCGAGGTGGGCGTCCCAAACGATTGCCGTTTCCGCGCCGATCT
>JAUILJ010000916.1 GCA_030433055.1 Polyangia bacterium | reverse complement strand
AAGAGCTGAACTCCCCGCCGGCGCAGAGGCCTGAAAAAGCGCCGACGCGAGAGCCTGCCAACTGACACCTCTCACGAGTTCTGTAATGGTGCTCGCGATGGCGCAGAAGGCACCGATCGTGATCGGAGTGGCGGGTGGCTCGGGCTCTGGCAAGACCACCGTAGTGCGAGAAATCCAGCGCCTCCACGGCAACAGCTCCGTGGTCGTTCTGCAGCACGATTGGTACTACCGCGACCGCAGCACCATCAGCTCGGAGGCGCGGGAGCACATCAACTACGACCACCCGGACGCCCTCGAGACGGAGCTGATGGTGGAGCACGTCGCCAAGCTGCGCGCGGGCAGCGCCATCGAGGCGCCGATCTACGATTTCAAGACCCACACTCGTTCGAGGCAGACCAACACCATCCAGCCCCACGAAGTGATCGTGGTAGATGGAATCCTGATCCTCGCGGATGCACCACTACGGGAGTTGATGGACATTCGTATCTTCGTCGACACCGACGCCGACATCCGCCTGGCGCGACGCATCAACCGGGACATCGTGGAGCGCGGCCGGACGCTGGAGTCCGTGATGCGCCAGTACCTCGAGACCGTCCGCCCGATGCACCTGGAGTTCGTGGAGCCAAGCAAGCGCTACGCTCACGTGATTTTCCCCGAAGGCGGCCTGAATCGGGTCGCGGTGGACATGCTCGCCACCAAGATCACGTCCATCCTCGGCTGACGGCCCATCATCTCCCACGCCGGCCCGCACAGCCCCAGGGTTTGGGGGGGAGGTCAGGCAGCGGGCGCTCGCAAGCTCTCGCGGGTCTTCTGGCCTATGCGCTTGCGTAGCTCGAGTACGGTCCCCGCGAGCCGCCGCAACATGTTCACGGCGAGCTCCGTGTGATCCTCGAGGATATCAATCAGGTCGCCGGCTTCGACTCGCAGCACGACCACGTCCGTCTCCGCCACGGCCGTGTACCAGCGCGGCACACCCGCGAGCGCGTCCATGATGCCGATCGGGCTGTTCGCCCCGAGACGAATGCGCTGCGCGGGGCGCGCCGGCCTGAGTTCGGTAGCAGGCTCCTCGGGCACGTCTCCCGCAACGCAACCGGCGACGATGAACAGGTAGTAGTCGGAGCTGTCTCCGGCGCGCCACAACGCGGTGCCCGCGTCGTAGCGCCACTCCGTGGCGCCCCGCGCCAGCTCCGCCATCACCTCCACTTCGTGACGCCCCATGTCCTGCATGTTGCGCAGGAACAAGATCTTCTCCACCAAGGTGAGGCGCGGGAGCGAATGCGGTGGAACCTCCGGCGGATCTGCGGGCTCGTAGCCACCATCCAGCCCGAGCTCTCGCCTGGCCTCCAGCATGGCGCCCGACATACCCCCGAGCACTGCCACGAGAATGCTGAAGTGGTCTTCGAAGACATCGAGCATGTCGTCGTACATGACCTCGAACGCGATCACGTCGTCGACCGCCACGAAGTGTTGTCCCTCGGGAGCCTGGGTCATCGCGGCCATCCCGCCAAGCACGTCGTGCGCCCCCCAGCGGCGTACCGGCTCCCCATCTTCCAGCTGGTCGACCTGCCCCTCGACGATGAAGAAGATCGACTGCACCGGGCGACCAGGCTTGGTCAGTGCGGTTCCCTCCGGAAACAACTGTTCCTGAGCGAAGGCGGCAATTGCGGCAATCTCGGTGGGGCGCAGGTTGACGAATCCCGAAAAGCGCCTGAGCGCTATGATGCGCTCGACCTGCTGGCTGGGTTGCAGTTCAGCTCGCACTCGGCACTCCTCCGCTCAGCAGGCGCACCGCGCCTCGAAGCAGGTCGTCGAAGGCGCTCGGCTCCGCTGCGCGCCGAGGCTGCCGGACACTGAGCGGCTCGTCGAGGCCGATCTCGCTCGCGGCATGGGCCGCGACGCGCCGGATGGCGTCATTGCGATCATCCATCAGCTCGAACAGCAAACGCCCGACGATCCGCTCCGCCAGCTCCGCGTCCGGTTCGCGTCCCAGCTCTTCGAGATAGGCGGCGCGTGGAGACGGACGGAACGCGATCATTCGGCCAAGTCGATCCGCGTCACTCCCCTCGTCCATCAGCGCCTGCACGGGGCCGCGGAGGTCGTTGGGCAGCACATTGTCCAGCAGCTCACGGCTCTCGGCGCGGAGACGCGCGTCGCCTGAGTTGAGCGCCTGGAAGACGGTGCCGAGCTCGTGCTGGGGATAGACGCTATGGAGCACTCGGAACAGGCGCTCGCTAGCGCTGGCGTGGGCATCCCCGAGCAGAGCCACCAGCAGCTCCATGGTGGTGCCCCGATCGCCAACGACCCGCGGGCAGCCTCGTAGCAAGACCAACTTCGCCGCCAGCAGCTCCTGAGCTCGCTCGAGTTCGCTTCGCGCGTGACGCAACAGCAGCACCCGGTCGACGAGCAACGATGGATCACTCGCGCGCAGTCGACCCAGCCCGCGCAAGATCTTGAACACCACGCGCTCCTCCTGTTCGACGTCCAGGAACTTCAACAGCAACTCCACCGACTCCTGACCTCCGAAGCGACTGATCGTGCGCGGCAGATGCCGTCGCACGGCGAGGTTCAACGTGTTGTCGAAGATCGCGTGGCCCAGCGCCTCGAGCGCGGGCTGGCCCAGAGTGAGTAGCGCCTCCCGTGCAGCTTCCCGCGCCGTCCGATCACCGACCAGCCGGATCAAGGTGGGGATGTGCGCGGCGTCCGGCGAGAGCGAGATGGCTCGAGCGAGCGCTGCGGCGACGCCCTTCTCCTCGATTCTGCTGAGCTCATCCACGACCCAGGCGAAGCGGTCGGCGGGCAGATGGCGCGCGCTCTTGGCGAGGGCAAGCCGCATCTCCGCCGAGCCGCCGGCGATGATTCGCGTGAGTACCGAAACAGACTCGGAAGCGTCCGCGTAGCCGTGGGCCACCAGCTCGACGATGGCCGTCACTCGTACCTCCGGGTCACGATCCTCGAGGAACGCGCGCAGCGTCGGTGCGTCCGTTCCGGTCGCGCACTCGTAGCGCAGCGCGGCGGCGCGGATCTGCGGGTTTTCGTGCTTGAGCAAGCGGTGCGTCAGGCGCTCCACGTCGGCCCGGTGCTCCGCAGCGAACAGCTCGAAGGCGCGGATCACGACCTCCACGGACGGGTGATAGAGAATGAGCGCGGGGATCAGGTTCGTCTTCCCGTAGTCGGCGAACATGTCCAGGGCGCCGATCACCTCGCGATCGTCTTCGCTGCTGAGCGAACCGAGGAGGGCCTCGAGCGAGTGCAGCTCGAGCTCCTGAACCTGGACGTTGGTGTCAATCGACGCTGCGCGAAGGTTGGCTCGAAAGCGTTCGACATACAGTGGGCGCAGCCCGACCACGCTGACGATCCAGAACACGGAGAGCGCCAGCACCG
>JAUILJ010000915.1 GCA_030433055.1 Polyangia bacterium | reverse complement strand
AGGTATGGCTCCAGATCCGCCATCGTGGCCACCGAAGAGCGCGAGCTCTTCACCGGCGCGCTGCGATCCACCGCCACGGCAGCGGGAACCGGCTCCAGCGAGTCCATCGGCGGACGCTCCAGGCGCTCGAGGAACTGCCGTGCGTAGGGACTGAAGCTCTCGACGAAGCGCCGCTGGCCCTCCGCGTACAGGGTATCCAGCGCCAGGCTGCTCTTGCCGGCGCCGGATACGCCCGTCAGCACCACGATTTCGCCTGGCACCAGGCTCAGGTCGACGGACTTGAGGTTGTGGGTGCGCGCGCCCCGGAGCTCCGTGGTCAGCATGAGGCCGGTGATATGCGCCCGGGGACTGCCCGGGTAAAGGCCCAAAGCTGGGACTTGCGGCGCTGCGTGGCGCGTGCATAGTGCCCTCCCCGCGGCGGCACCAACGTGCCCATCGGAGCCGCGGCTGTCTCTCATGGCTGCGCGAAAAGAAAAGCTGTTTGGCGATCGGGTGGTCGCCGTGAACCGACGAGCGCGGCACGAGTACGACCTCGGTGACGCGTACGAGGCGGGGATGCAGCTCATCGGCAGCGAAGTGCGAGCCCTGCGCGTCCACGGTGGCGATCTGAGCGACGCCTGGATCGACATCACCCGGGACAACCAGGCGGTGGTGAAGGGCATGCGCATCCCCACCCTGGATCACGCGGCGTTTGGCCACGAGGAGACCCGGCCGCGCAAGCTGTTGCTTCACGCTGCCGAGATCGAACGCCTGCGCGCGACCGTCGAACGCGAGCGCATGACGATCGTCGCTACGAAGTGCTACTTCAAGAACGGGCGGGCCAAGCTGGAGATCGCCCTGGCGCGCGGCAAGAAACAGTATGACAAGCGCCAGGCGCTCAAGGAGCGCGACGCCAAGCGTGAAGCCTACGACGCAATCCGGGAGGGCAAGACCCGCGGAGGCGCTCGATGAGCCCGCTCGTGTTCGCCTGGCTGAAGAGCGGTGACGGCGCTCTAGTGGAGAGCGATGGCAAATTCGCCAAGGTCAGCAGCAGCATCCCGTCTCCTCCGGGATCTACCCTGGAGGGGCGCGTGACCGAGATGGACGGCACCTTCGCCATCAAGGTCAAGAACTGCAAGAAGCAGCCCGATGGGCGGTTCCTGATCGAAGGCAAGTGGGTCAACTTGACCCGGGAACAGCGGACGCGGCTGCTTCAAGAGTAGAGCAGCGCGTCTCCCCCCAATCGAAGTCCCTGCGTCCGTGCAAGCCTGCGCTCGGTTCAGCGAATTCACGTGGAAACAGGTGTTTTGGGGTGGGTCGCTGATTGTCGAATCAGCCTCGATTCGGCCGCTGTTCAGACAGTCCTCAGGCTGCGTTCAAGATCCGTAGTGCGCCCGCTCCTTAGCCTCGGAGCATGGCACTCAAACTATCTCGAGCAGCGCGCTTCCTGAGCCCGCTGGTACTCTTCGTACCGGGCTGCGTGGGCAACCCGTCAACCGACTCCAGCGTCGCGACCAGCGCCTCGGCGCTTAGTATCCCCGAGGAATCAGAAGCGATCGGCTCACTCCAGCTGCAATCCAAGGCGCTGTTCAAGGGCGCCAAATGGTGCCCAAGCGGCGTGCAGTGTGCGGCAGCGGACATCGACGACGACCAGCGCAACGACATCGTGCGCATCGACCACAGCGGGGCCCTGGGCACTGCCGGCGGCGTATGGGTGGCGCGCGGCGACGGCTGGGGCTTCGGCAAGCCTCGCCTGATGGGGTGGTGCAAGCCAGCAGACCAGTGCACGCTGGGTGACGTCGACGGCGACGGCACGCTGGAGCTGATCGGCTTTCGTCCCTACGCTGGCGAGGCTTACTACGTGAGGCTGCAGGACGACGCCAAGGGTAAGCTGGTCAGTCTGGGCAAGGGCGTTTGCTGGGAGGGCAGCCGCTGTCAGGCCGCGGACCTGAACAACGACGGGCGAGCCGACCTGCTCGAGCTCAGTGAGAACGGCGAGCTGCGCGTGTTCGACAACCTCGGCAAGCTCGGCCTCGACAAGCCCCGGGTGCTGGAGAAGGGGCTGTGCAGCAAGCTGGATTGTCGCCTCGCGGATGTGGACGGGGACCGGATCCCCGATCTGGTGCGACTCCCGAAGTTTGACCAAGGCAAGGTCGACTTCGTTCACCTCGACAAGAAGCGCTTCGGCAAGATCACACCTTGGCTCGACAGCGCCTGCAGCGATGGCCAGTGCGACCTGGCAGACCTCCTCGGCACCGGGAACGCGCAGCTCGTCAGCCTCGAAGGCAAGTACCTCGAGCTGATGGGCTACCGGGCACAAGACAAGCCGTTGGAGCTGACCTTCAAGCTACCCGTTAGCTGCGGCGCCGATGAACGCTGCTGGTGGAGCGACGCCACCGCGGATGGACGCGCTGACTTCTGGCGCCAGACCGCCAAAGGAACTCTGCTCATCTATCCGATGCGGGACCTAGTCGGGACGCTTCAAGCGACAACCCTCGACTACACCCAGCTCACTCAGCGCTGGGGCCAAGGCATCGCTCGAGAGTCGGAGCAGGCCCTATTCTCCAGTATCCACGCGGCAATTGGAGCGCCAGACAGTTGGGACGCGCGCTTCGGCCCCGAGCGCTTGAGCTGGCCGTCGAGCGTCAGCCGAATCAGCGACGCCGACTACAACAGGGATGCGACGCGCCTCGCGAACCGCGCCCTCAGCAATATCAGGACGCTGCTCGCACGGCTCCCGTCGGAGACTGCGCTCACTGACGGCATCGAGCAGCGGCGCTGGCAGCGTGTGACCGGGCACATCATCGCGGCGCGCACCGGGCTGTTCGTCACGCCTGTCGGAGCCACGCGGCGCGCCGGGCCCGATCGCTGCGGTAACGTCGTGGTGCATGACCAGTACGTCTTGGACGATGGTGAACACGTCGCCCCGAGCTACATCGCGCGCTACTACGACGCGCTACGCGAACCAGACCAGGCACGCCGGGTGTCCCTGGCAGCGTCAGCGCTCACAGCTGTGTGGGAAGGCTTTCGCTGCCTGTCTCAGGACGAGCTCAACAACCTGGAGGCGGCGTTCGTGGAGGCCGTCGCGACCACGCTGCTCGACCTACAGAACTCTGGAAACACGCTGTTGGCTCGACGCATGTGGGACCGCAGCTTGCCCTTGGCGATTCTGTTCTTCGACGCCGTCCAGCACTATACCGTCCCAGAGACGTGGCGGCTCCTGCAGATGCGCTTCGATGGCGGTGTGCCGTTGATGCCAGATCTACCTCCGCGCGGATTCAATTTTGCTTCTGCTGCGGCAGACAGCGCCTGCCAGACGCTCTGGTGCCAGCTGTATCGAAGCCCCGCGCGTAGCCTGCCAGAGAACCAGGTACTGACGCTGGATGAGATCGGAGTGTGGCTCCCCGAGC
>JAUILJ010000914.1 GCA_030433055.1 Polyangia bacterium | reverse complement strand
GGAAACCGGGGCTCACCCTACTAGAGCGTCGATGGCTGCCTCTTTCCCCGCATCGCGACCACTCGTGCGCTTCGCCGATGATTCCTTGGCGACTGCGGAGTCGAACCACGACGTGCCGGACTCTGAGACCAAATCGATCGGTTCCTTGAACGCTGGGCGCAGCAACGGGAACCAGACAAGTACCGTGGACCGCCTGGAAGAACTGGAGCTGTGCCGCGCGTGGCGAGACCATCAAGATCTCGCCGCACGCAATCGTTTGGTCGAGTCCCACCTGGACGCTGTGCGCGCCCTCGCTCACAAGTATGCGTCAGGGCGGGCACCACTCGACGACCTGGTCGCCGTTGGGCGGATTGGCCTACTACGCGCTTGCGAGACCTTCGATCCAGACCGTGGCCTCCGCTTCATGACCTACGCGAGCTTCTGGGTCCGCGCGGAGATGTTGAGCTTCGTGTGGCACAACCGGTCCCTCGTGCCTGCGGGTCGGAGCAAGCTCCAGCGTCGTCTTCATCCCCTCCGCCACGAACGGGAGCGGATGATCCAGGAGACCGGTGATCGCGACATCGTCGATGAGGCGCTCGCGGACCGGGCGGGTGTGAGCATCGAACAGTTCCGTCGCGGCATGTCCGAATGGAACCGCCGCGACGTGGCACTCGACGAACCCATTGCGGCCGGTAGCCAGACGACGCGGCTCGAAGAGCTGTCTGACGACGCACCGGACTCCGAGGTGCTGTTGCTCTCTCGCGAGGTATGCGACGTCAGGCGCGACGTGGTCGCCGCGGCGCTCGAGTCGCTGGACGAACGCGAACGCTTCATCGTCGAGTCACACCTGATGGCCGGCCCAGAGGAGGAGCTTTCGCTGAGCCAGCTCGGACAGGCGCTGGGTGTGTCCCGAGAACGCGTGCGGCAGCTCGAGCTAAGAGCCAAACGCAAGATCAAGAGCCAGCTGAAGCGCACGCCGTACGAGGTTGAGCTACTCTTGGTCTCCTGATCTGGACCCAGCGCCATGGCTTCTCACCCCAAATCGTCAGCCGTCGTCGGCTCGAGCACGGCCCAGGCCAGCGGCGCTCGGGAGCCCGAGCTGGTGGAGCGCGCGGTAGCGGGAGAGCTGGATGCGATCACCGAGCTGCTGAGGGATCTCGGGCCCCTGGTAGCGCGCACCGTGAGGGTCATCCTGGGGCCACAACATCCAGACGCCGACGATGTGGTCCAGCAGTCGTTCGTTGCGTTGATCCGCAGCCTTCCTCAGTACCGCGCGGAATCGAATCTGGGGACCTACACCAGTCGGATCACCACCCGAACGGCGCTCGCCGCGAGGCGGCGCGAACGACGACGCGTGGAAGTACATGAGAGCTACGCCCTGGCCCAACCGGAGCAGCTGGTATCGCCGCGCGAGGAGGTCGCCTCCCATGTCCACGCGCTGCTGGACGAGTTGGTGGAAGAGCAGGCTGAGACCCTCGCGCTACGTACGGTGCTCGGCTTCAGCATCGACGAGATCGCCGAGTCGATGCAGGTGCCACGCAACACGGTGAAGAGCCGCCTGCGACTGGCGAAGGCAGCGCTGCGAGAACGCCTGTGGGACGCCGAGCAGCGGCGCGGGCCCGATGCGGACAGTGACCAGGGAGGTGAAGCATGACGCCACCTCGCCGTCTTCCAGAGCACAGCTCACCTCGCAACATCACCGAGCTTCATCCAGAAGAGCTCTTCGACAAGCTCGCGCGACACGCGTTGAGCGCCGAGGAGTCACGGGTGCTTTCGGATCACCTCGAGCGCTGCGCAGCTTGCCGCGCGGAACGCGAGGCGCGGGAGCACTTTCAGCAGGCGCTGGTGGCGGATCACGGCCCCCTCGAGCTTGCTCTCGGTGGGGCCCTCGGTCGCATCGCGGAGGAGCGTGCCCGTGAGCCCCTCGTCCCCCCGTCGGTGTCGCCACCCACTGCGCCGGCCCCTCCGCGGCCTACCCAGTCACGCAGGAGGCGCGCCGGCGCTCTGGTGCTCGGCGCGATGTTTCTGGCAGGAGCGGCAGCGGCGCTCGGCGGTGTCGCGTACGGCGACCGGGAACCTACCCTCGCGCTGACGGGCAGCGACGGCACCGCGACGTCGTCGGCGGGCGTCGAGCAGCCCCACCCAGCAGCTCACGTACCCGAAGCGGCAGCGGCCACCAGCGTCTCAGTACCAACGTCGGTTCGCCCCCCCGGGGCGACGATGCCTGGAGCTGGGCTCTCAGCTGTTAGATCGGGGAGGGCGCCAGGCATCGCCGCGCCCGCAGTGACCTCGACACCTGCGAGCTCACCGGCTGCTTCCTCGCGGCAAATAACTTCCTCTCGGCAGAGAAAGAGCAGCCCGCCGGTGCGCCCTGTCGCCGTGGGCGGCGCGAGCAGCCTGTTTCGTCAGGCAAATCAGGCGCGCAACCACGGGAAGCTCGAGCGGGCAGAAGGCCTCTACGTCGAGCTGATTCGTCGCTTCCCGGGCGCGCGAGAGTCGGCCGCGGCCCGGGCGTTGCTCGGTCAACTCGCGCTGGACCACGGGAGCCCTGAGCAGGCGCTGGTGGCGTTCGACGAGTACATGCGAAACAGCGACTCACCCCCGGCGCTGAGTGAAGAAGCTCTGGTGGGGCGCGCGCGTGCTCTGCAGGCGCTGGGCGACGCCAAACGGGAGCGCAGGGCGTGGTCCGACCTGCTGCAGCGGTTCCCCAAGTCAGCCGCTTCAGGAGAGGCGCGTCAGCGCCTGCAGACGCTGAGCCGTCCATGAGGGCGCAGGATGGGCGCACCAGGGCGACTCGTTCGATAGCTGCCTGGGCGACTCTGCCAGCTCTGCGTGCGCGCGCGTGGCTCTACGCCGTCTTGGTCGCGAGCCTCACGTCGCTCCTCTCCCCCGCTACCTGGGCGACCCCATCAGTTTCCGTAAGGATATCAGGCAGCGCGAGCCAGGCCCTGGCGTTACACCGCGTGCTCACGAGCCAGCTCCGAGTCGAGGTGCGCAGCAGACGCGTGCCTGCGGAAGAACTCACCGAGCGCGCCAGCAAGGGCGGCGGTGCAGAGTTCACCGTGTGGGTCGACCTTGGGAATGCGCAGCTGAGCCGTGTGATCTTCACGCGGGGGGGAGAGGTAGTCGCCGAGCGCGAGGTGGCGCGCAACGGAGCGACGGACGACGTGCATTTCGAAGAGCTGGGTTTGGCCATCCGAAGCGCAGTCGAGGCGCTGCAGAAGGAGCTGGCGGCCGCCACGGAGCCACGAGTTGAGCCGCCGGCTGATGCGCCACCAGCAACGGCGCCGGCGGCCGCTCCGACGGGGCCAGCGCGAAGCACTCGATCCACCGAAGCCCCCGTGCGGGATGTCTCCCCAGCGCCACAGCACAGTGAGCGAACGCCGTATCGCTTGGACTTCGAGCCCACCT
>JAUILJ010000038.1 GCA_030433055.1 Polyangia bacterium | reverse complement strand
TCTAGGGGCCGAGTACTCAACCCGCGCGGAGGTCCACGCCCCATCGTGCTCACAGCCAGAGCCACAAGCAGCCCCCAGAGACGCCAGCGACGGCGTTCGTCCGCGCCCAGCGTGCGGCGTCAGCGCTCGCAGTGGGGCGCCATGGCGCTCGTGTGCCTCTCGGCGTTCGCGCTCGTCGGTTGCAAGAGCCGTGCGTCTGCTGACCCAGCACCCAGCGTCGGCAGCACGAGCCCCGAGAAGGGCCCCTCTCTCCTCACGGAAAAACCGCTGAACGAGGCCGTAATCGCGCTCCGTGAAGCGGTGGGCGGTGACGTGCAAGCCATCGAACTCAGGATCTATCCCACGCGAGTCGTGCTCCAGGCGCAGGACCCCAAGCGACCGTCCAACGTGGACCAGTACATCTATAAGGACGGCAAGGTCGGCAAGGCGGTGCCTGTGAAGCTGCAGGGCACCGGTAAGCTCGAGGACAACCTGTTTCCTCTCTCGGAGGTGAAGCTGAAGCGGATCCCGCCCCTGGCGGGGCGCGCGCTGTCGGAGCTGCGCTTGGAGAACGCGCACGTAGGCTTCGTCAGCGTGAAGCGGGATCTCCCGCGGAGCATGGGGATACGGCTGCGGGTGAAGGTGCAGAGCCCACGCAAGGACGCCTACTGGGATACGGACGTCGATGGCAACCCCATCGCGAGCGACGCGGGAGCTGACGCCGCGCCGTGAGCGACGCGGGAGCTGACGCCGCGCCGTGAGCGACGCGGGAACTGACGCCGCGTCGTGAGCGACGCGGAGCGGGCGAAGCTGCAGTGTAGTTCCTTCGTTCGGCGACGTGACCTGAAGCGACCTGAGCCATTCCGGCGCGCCGCGCGTTGTTTTCTGGCGAACGCAGGATCCGGCGCACTAGCCTGCCGCCATGGGTGTGCTGAAGAAGCTGTGGCGCTGGCTGAGTCTAGCGGTGCCGTTCGGAATATTGATCAGCACCAAGCCACGCCACTACCGCGAGATGCTCCGGGTGCTCTGGGACAACCGCGGGCGCTGGGGCTACGCGCTGAGGATCCTCCGCCACGGCGTCTGCGACGGTTGCTCGCTGGGTCCACGTGGCTTGAAGGACGACGTGATCCCCGGGGTTCACCTGTGCCTGTCACGGCTCAAGCTGCTCAAGCTGAACACGATGGGACCGATGCCCGAGCGCTGGTACAGCGACACGGATCGGCTCGATGTGCTCACCAACGAGGAGCTGCACGGCCTGGGGCGGGTCCCCTACCCGCTGCTGCGCAAGGCGGGAGAGAACGCCTTCACCCGCATCAGCTGGGACGCGGCGACGGACCTCATCGCCGACAAGCTGAAGACTTCAGATCCGGATCGAGTCGGCATGTTCGTCACGAGCCGTGGCTTGACCAATGAGACCTACTACAGCCTGCAGAAGCTTGCGCGCATCGCGGGGACGCCGCACATCGACGCGTGCGCGCGCCTTTGCCACGCGGCATCGAGCGTTGGCCTGAAACAGACGACGGGCTTCGCGGCGCCGTTGATCTCCTTGTCGGACTGGATAGGCACGGACCTGCTGCTGATCATCGGTAGCAACCTGCCGAACAACCAGCCCGTCAGCACCAAGTACCTACACGCGGCGCGAAGAGCAGGCACCCGGGTCGTCGTGGTCAATCCCTTCAGAGAGCCGGCGCTGGAGCGCTATTGGATCCCCAGCATCGCGAGCTCCGCGCTCTTCGGCAGCAAGCTCATGGACGACTACTATGACGTGCGCCCTGGAGGCGACATCGCGTTCATGAGCGGCCTGCTCAAGGCACTCGACGAGATCGGTGGCTGGGACGAGAAGTACATCGCCGACCACACCGTAGGCAGCGACGAGCTACGCGCGCACTTGAAGCGCACAAGCTGGCCTGAAATCGTTCAAGACTCTGGGATCGGCGAGACGCGCATCCGAGAACTGGCAGAGCTCTACGCTAAGAGCAAGAGCGCGGTCATCGTCTACTCGATGGGGCTGACGCAGTACGAGTTTGGCGTCGAGAACGTGAAGATGGTGGTCAACGTCGCGCTGTCCCGCGGAAACATCGGGCGGCCGAAGTGCGGCATCATGCCCATCCGTGGGCACTCGGGCGTCCAGGGCTCGGCAGAGTGCGGAGCCGACAGCGACAAGCTACCTGGCGCCAAGGACGTCACTGAAGAGAACTGCAGGCCCTTCGAAGAGGCCTGGAAGCACCCCATCCCGCACCGCAAGGGGTTGCGCGCAACGGCGCTGCTGGAGCACGCGGGGAGGCACGGCCTCGATCTGCTCTATCTGGTCGGTGGCAACCACCTGGAGACGATGCCGGATCGCAAGCACGCCCGACACGCGCTCAGCAACGTGGGACTGCGCGTCCACCAAGACATCGTGTTCAACACCTCCACCTTGCTCCCCGCCAAAGAGGCCGTGCTGCTGCTGCCAGCGCAGACTCGCTACGAGCAGAGGAGCGGAGGCACGAGCACGTCGACCGAGCGACGGATCCGCTACACTCCGGAGATCCCCGGACCTCGCATCGCCGAGGCTCGCCCGGAGTGGGAGATCCCTTGCCTGATCGGCAAGAAACTGCTCCCGGAGCGCCGCGACCTGTTCGACTACGGAGACAGCTCAGAAATCCGCAAGGAAATGTCTGAGCTGATGCCGCTCTACGCAGGCATCGAGACCCTGGAGAAGGAAGGCGACTCGGTGCAGTGGGGTGGACCGCAGCTCGGCTCCGAGGGGTTCCCCGACATGCCCGACGGGAAGGCGCGCTTCACGCCAGTGAAGATCCCGCGTATCGATGTCCCCGAGGGTACCTTCTTGCTGCGCATGCGCCGCGGGAAACAGTTCAACTCGATGACCTACGGAAACACCGATCCGCTGACACATGGGGCCACGCGTTCGACCGTGTTCCTGGATCCGCGGGACATGCAGAGCGTGGGCGTCGATGACGGAGACCCGATCTTGGTCGCCTCCGAAGCCGGGCACATGAACGCCGTGGCTCGAAGCGGCCCGTGCCGTCAGCAGCACGTGCAGGGCTTCTGGCCCGAGTGCAACGTGCTGCTTCCGCGCAAATACGATCCTCAATCCGGTGAACCGGACTACGGCACGATCGTCACCGTGGAACGTCAGTAGCCGGCCTCGAAGCCCGTTGTTCGGCACTGACCAAGAGCTGGTCTACGCCTGACGATGCCTTGATCTTCCCGGCGGTTCGCCGGGTTTGAGGCTCACTCCGGTAGAGGTCAGCCACCCGCCCAATCGTCGGCGCCGCGCTGGCGACGGGAAGTGTGATTCTCACCCCACACCCCCCTGACACGAGGATCAGCACGCCGCGCCGTCGACACCCTCGACGGACGGCGATCCCAGGCGGAAAAAGGACTCAAAAACCGCGCTGCTCCCGCAACCATCCGGGCTGGCTCGATCAGAGACAGTTCGCGCGGCACAAACCTTGATAGTGGGGGCGACTGGGATGGCAGCGTTGACGGCAAGGCAAAGTCGTCGGACCTTTTGTCGGATTTCATCTGTAAGGAGAGACAACTCAATATGCACACCACGCTTCGCTTCTTGGCAGGCGCGCTCTTGGCCTCGACCGCCCTGATGGGCTGCTCCGAGGAGACCGTGTCTTCAACCAACATCAAGACTGCTGGGATCGCTGGCCTGTTCGAGATCACCGCCGGCAGCGAGACCTCGTCCACCGTGAAGGCGACGCTGGTCGTGGGCGGAGACGAGAGCAACACCTACGTCACCCTGGACAACGGCGACAAGCTCACCGCTTCCGCGGGAGACGAGACCAAGGCCATGACCACCGGCGACGGCGCGGGTCGCTATGAGGCCAAGTTCGCCACCGGTGCGGGAGGCACTGCCTTCAAGATCGCCCTCGAACGCCCCGACGACGACGACGCGCCCAACAGCCTCGGTACGCTGCCGTCGCCGTTCAACGTCACCGAGGTGCCGAGCAGCACTCCATCGCGCGCCACTGATCCCATCACCATCAAATGGGACAACGGCGACGGCAGCATGAAGATCGAGGTCGAAGGCGACTGCATCTTCGACACGAGCTTCGAGGCGGCGACCGGGAGCACCGAGTACACGATTGACGCCGGAGACATCGACTCCACCGGGGTCAAGCCCGAGGACGAAGAGACCTGCGACCTGACGGTCACCCTGACACGTCGGGACACCGGCGAGGCAGACGGCGCCCTCGACGACGAGAGCTACGTCCGGCTCTATCAGGTGCGCCAAGCGAAGTTCGCTTCCGCGCCCTGACTCCACTCGCGTCGAGCCATGGCCGCAGCGACCATCCCACGATGGCGACTGCGGCCTTCGCCCGTTTGTGACTCGCGCCTGCGCGAAGCTGTGGCAGCTTGCTCGGCAATGGCCGAACGCTTCACCGCCCATCCCCGCTTCGAGGGGCTGCTGGAGACCCACGTGGTTCGCCTGCACGACGGCTCCAGGGAAGAGACGCTTGACTGGATCAGCGTGGAGGAGCCGCTGTCCATCTCGGTGGACGGCGACCCCCTCGCGACCACCATGCGCACTCCAGGCAACGACCGAGAGCTGGCGTTGGGTCTGCTGTTCGCCGAGTCCATCGTCAATTGCCGCGGGGATATTGGCGGCATAAGCCACTGCGGCAAGCTCGGTGAGGAAGGCTACGGGAACCTGATCGAGGTGCGCGCGGCGCCGGGTGTGAGCCTGGAGGTCGAAGAGGGTTCGCCCGCCCGCCGGGGCACGCTCGCCACATCCGCCTGTGGAGTGTGCGGGCGGCGTACGATCGACGATCTACTGGAACGCTGTGAACCCGTGTCGGTGGAGCGATTCGCTCGCGCAGCCGTCGCGCGTGGCGTCGCCGAGCTTACCGCGGGGCAACAGCAACATCGCCTGTCCGGCGGCTTGCACGCAGCTGGTCTCGCAGAGCCCGATGGCAGTCTGCGCGTCGCCTTCGAAGACGTGGGGCGCCACAACGCGGTGGACAAGCTAGTCGGGCATTTGCTGCTGAAGAGCGGTGACGCTGAACGGGTTCCCGCGCGGGGCAAGCTCTTGGTAGTGAGCGGACGCACGAGCTTCGAGATCGTGCAGAAGGCAGCGCGCGCGGGCTTCTCGGCGGTGGCGGGTGTTTCCGCGCCCTCCAGCCTGGCCATTCAGACTGCTGAGCGGGTGGGGATCCTGCTTTGTGGCTTCGTGCGTGAAGGTCGTCTCAACGCCTACACGTTCCCCGAGCGGCTGGACTGAGCGACTGGGCTGGAGAGTCGAAGCGACCATTCAGGGCGTCTCACCCCCGAACCCTGGGCATCGTTCACGGCGCGCTGCACAAAACCCGTGCTGCGCAGATCCTTTCGCGTGGGCTCGCGTAGCACGTGCTCATGAAGCTGACGTGGAAAGTGAAGGCGGGAGTACTGATCGGCGCCGGGATCGCGCTGGGAGTTGCGATGAGCAGCATGGGCGAGGCGGCGAAGCCCGTTGGCGGCGACGGCTTCAACGCCGGCCCCGAGGCGGCGCGGGACGTGGTCATGCAGGTCGAGGATGGCAGTGGCGGGGTGCTCTCGAGCTTCTTTCACGAGGGGCAGCGCTTCGTGATGGGGGAGGAAGGCCAGCGCTACGCCATTCGCGTGTTCAACCACAGTGACAAGCGCGTCGAAGCAGTGGTGACCGTGGACGGGCGCGACGTGGTCAGCGGGGAGCTCGGCAACTTCGAGCGAAGGGGCTACATCGTGCCCGCTCACGGCTCGGTCCTGATCGACGGCTTTCGCCGCAACCTGGACACCGTCGCGGCATTCCGATTTTCCACACCGGAACGGTCGTACAGTGCCCTGAAAGGCTCGGCCAGCCACGTTGGCGTGATCGGTCTGGCTGTATTCTCGGAGGTAGAGAGGCGACCGCAGGCGATCGCCGAGCTGCCCGCGGCTGGCTTCGAGCGGAAGTCCAAGGACGAAGCGGAAGCTCCGGCGGACACCGCCGCAGCGCCGCCTCCTCAACCCGCAGAAGGCTGGCGTGGGCGGCGCGGGACGGGAAGTGCAGCGCAGCCTGCAAAGAAGCCGGGCCTCGGCACGGGCTGGGGTGAGAACCGCCACTCCCAGGTCTCGCGTGAGGACTTCCGGCGCCAGGATCCGGACCGCCCCGACTTCGTGACCAGCTTCCGCTACGACAACCGCGCCGGGCTGCTAGCCCGCGGCATCCGCGTCGACGGCAATGACGGCTTCGCTCAGCCCCCGGATCCGCAGGCATTTCCCCTGAGCCAACGCTGAGCCAGAAAAAGTTCCGAGGCAGCCTGTAAGAGTCACCGCCAAGCCCCGTTTCGTGGACATGCGACCTCAACTCCTCCTCCTCGGAACCGCGTTCATCACCATGGCCTGTGCGGGCGGTGGTGCTCCCAAGAGCGGTGGCCCTGCTCCGGAATTCCCGTCGCAGCAGAGCTACGGCCAACCCGGCAGCGCTCCTGCAGACGAAGCCGAAGCCAGCGCCGGCATGGCGCCCCCCCCGAGCCCTGAAGCCACCGCGCGCGGCGAGTCCAGCGCCGACTTCGACGAAGCGCCGGCCAAGCAGCGCCCGGGCCTCGGCACCACCTGGGGCGAGACCCGCGTCAGCCGCATCTCGACGTCGCCCTTCTTCCGCGACGACCCGACCTCGCCCACCGCCGTCACCTCGTTCTTCTACAACGACCTGTCCGGCGTCCGCGCCATGGGCGGCCGCGGCTTCGTCAGCGCGGAGCAAGGCGTGGTGTCCGTCGCTGGTGGCGCTCTCTTGGTGCGCTTGATCGACGAGAGCGGGCGTCCGCTGCCGGGCATGGAGAGCGGTGGCAAGAACTTCATCGTTGGCAAGAACGGCCAGCGCTACATCATCCAGATCAAGAACAACACCGGGTCACGCATCGAGGCGGTGGCCACGGTAGATGGCCTCGATGTCATCGACGGACGCGACGGTTCGTTCTCGAAACGGGGCTACATCGTCAGCCCATTTTCCACGGTAGAAATTGATGGCTTCCGTCAGAGCACCGAGACCGTCGCGTCCTTCCGCTTCGGCAGCGTGGGCGGCTCCTACGCCGCGCGCAAGGGCAAGGCGCGCAACGTAGGCGTGATCGGCATCGCCTTCTTCCACGAGCGTGGTTCGAGTTGGGGCTGGGGCCCCGACGAAGTGCGCCGCCGTAACTCCGCAGATCCCTTCCCGGGGCAGTTCGCTGAACCTCCCCCCGGGTGGTGAGTCCAGTAGTCAGTCAGTCGGGTCGCAAAGCGGCGTCGACGTACCCAAGAGCGCGTCGACGTCAACGAGAGCCGCATCCTTTTGCAGAGGGGGTGCGGCTCTCACCTATTTGGGAGCCGAGCCCAGGCGCTCAGCCTTCGGCCAGCGCCGCCTGCACCAGCTCCGAGAGCTCCGCTGGCAACGCGAGCCCGAGGGCTTGCTGACGTCCGGCCTCGCTCATTTTGCGCCACGTCTTCCGGATGATGTCGATGAGCTTCTCCCGAGGGTGCTTGGCTGCGAACTGCACCAAGTCGAACTCCAAGAAGCACAGGCACAGCGCGTCTTCCATCACCTGAGCATCCGATGCGTGCCCCAGGCCCTTCTTGAGGTTGATGCGCTGGACGGCCTCGATGACCTCAGGTGTGAAGCCCAGCCGCTGGAGGATCGCACCAGCTTTTTCTGCATGGGATTTCGCGAGGCTGGTGCGCCACGCGATGTAGCCTTTGCGCCCCTCCGGGAACTCGCTACGCGGGACAGTCCAGCGCTCCAGGTGCTGGCAATACGGAGCGATCTGCAGGGCTACGCTGGCTTGGGGCGCGAGGCGCCTGACCCAGCTAGCGAGGCGCTCCGCTTCCACCAGCGCTTTGGGCCGTGGCCCACCGTCGACCTCGAGCCGTGTTGGATCCTGACCCTGGCGTTCACGAAACGCCTCGATCGCCTGTTCGATGCTTCCGGTCACCCACGCGAGCCTACTCGGTTCTCCGGCAGGCTACACTGATCGCCATGGGGACAGCGATTGAAGGGAACTGCGCCGCCAGGGCACACGCCTGCGCATACCTCGCCGCGGCGTCGGTGCTCGTGCTGTTGACCAGCGTTGGCTGTGGAGGCTCGGACAGCTGCTCGGACTGCAGCGGCCCTGGCACTGGAGGTGTCACAGCGGGCGGCTCGGGTGGCAGCGCAGGAGCCACCACGGGGGGCTCTGGCGCAAGCGGCGGCACCACCGGTGGCGGCGGCAGCGCTGGTGGAGGCAGCTGGAGCTTCGAGCAGATCGGCAGCGGCAGCGCGGATGCCCTGGACCAGACATGGCAGGTCGAGATGTGGGCCGCTCACCGTCCAGATGGCCAAACCAGCTACCTCATGTATATCCCTGCGAAAACTGCGAACGCGCGCCCGGTGGTGCTCACCCAGCCCTACGCGGGGATCGACTGGACCGGCGAAGCCGTCGACGAACGCTGGGCTCAGCTGGGAGGAGGCATCCACTCCGACATCGATGGCCCAGGCTACGACGGCGACGACCAGATCGTGTATACGCCCCAGAGCATCCAGGACGCCGTGAACGAGGCTGCGGCCTACTTGCTCAATGGTCGAGCCGCCGTGCATGCGTATGCGCGCTTCTACGCAGGAGGGAGCCTGGAAGACGACGTGCTCGACGCCGCCGCCCCCTATTATTTCCTTGAGGAAAAATCTTCCGAGATCGACACGCAGCGCATCACCACCTTCGGCGGCTCCTGGGGCGGGATGATGGCCTTGTTTGGCGCTGCTCGTGCGCCCGCTTCAGTCAACGTGAGCGCGATCGCGGCGGTGGCCCCTCCGAGTGACTTCGCCGATCTGGAGACCTGGGCCACCACGGATCTGCCCGCCGCCTACCCGCGCCCCTCAGACGCAGAGAGCTTCTTTTCGCCCTATCTGCGCCGCATGCGTGCCAGCGCAGGGGAGGGCCCGAACGCCGACTACTCGAGGTACGGCATCGGGGAGCTGTGCTCGAACCTGAAGCACCCGGCTTACGTACCCCACGACTACTGGGACACGCTCATTCCGCTCCGTCAGACGGAGCGCTTCGAGTCGGCCTGCCCAAGCCTCGTGAGTCCGGTGTACTGGTATCGCTCGGATCCCATCGACTACGACGCGGTGAACCTGGACCACGGCTTGTTCGGTAAAGAGACGGGCTATCCGACGGCCTACACGTTCGCCCTCACCTACCTGGGGCTGGCCACCAACGGCGCCAGCGAGCCGCTGATCGTGCTGGGGCATCCTACGGCCATGGTGGAGTTCTTGACCACGGTGCGTGCCGGACAGCTGGCATCAGCGTCCAGCGGCGAAGCACTGGAGGCGGTGCTTCGGCTCACCGACCCGCGGGTCCAAGTGTTCGATCTCGGCGCGACCGCGACTGTTTCAGGCGCTCAGTACGTCGCGGTGGCGGTGAACCAGGTGTGGAGCACGAGCTACGACGCAGGCAGCATCGCGAGCGCGCTGAGCGGTGGTTTTCCTCCGCCGTAGAAACTAGCTCCGACGTCTGCGTGCGCACAGCGCTGCGAAGCCCAGCAGTAGCAACCCCACGGGAGCCGGAGCGGCCCTGGCGTTTTCACCTGGCAATGAGCAGCCGCAGCCCGACCCACCGTCGTCCGTCTGCTGCAGATCGCTGGGTTGCTCCCCGCCTGCGCCGGCTCTGCCCGACACCGAGTAGCCTCCGGATGCGCCGGCTCCTCCAGCACCACCCGCAGAGGCACCCCCGATGCCTCCGGCGCCCCCAGCACCACCCGCTGGCTCTCCCCACGAGTATTCCACGCTGACCACAGCCTCGGAGGTCAGGCAGTTCTGGTGTTCGATGGTGAAATAGTAGTCCTCGCTCGGGTCGAACGCAGGCAGACGAGTTGCGTCGATCACCAGCTCGGCGCTCCGGGTCGTTATATTCCTCACGGAATGATGGAACACCTCTACCCGTGGCAGAAATCCATCGTCGTTCATTCCGATGTGAGTGCCGCGTCGGGCGAACAGGCTCCAGCTCAGGTGAGATGGGGCTCCCGATAACAACTCGACACGAATGGTCACGCCCGTAGAGCCGCCCGGTGGCGTCGCGCGAAACTGGAACATGGACTGCTGAAAGAACCCCTGACTCCGCAGCTCCCCACACTCGTAGCCCAGACCTTCGCCACCAGTGGCCAGGAGGATGTGACGCGGCTCCGCCGGGCTGACGTCGAGCACCGCATCGCAGTCATCCAGGCCTCGCTGCATGATCAGCGTCTCGAGCACGGCGCGCTCGCCCCCCGAGAAGTCCCCCAGGCCCTCCAGGTACTCCGCCGCAAGCTTTAGGCCGCGTCCGAAATCTCCGAGGCTCGCGTTGGGCCCGAGCAACGTCGTAGCGCTCCACATCAGCCGATCGGCACGCTCGCGCCCGAACTGCTGGCGCAGGGTCCAGCCTAGACTGCCGATCAGCTCCCCATCGGCATGGGGCTCACCCCCAATCTGGTTTGGACAGCGCTTCGAGGTATCACCCAGATCGCGCACCAAGCCGTAGGCGTCGAGCACCACGTCGCCGAGCACAGGGTCGCCCGTCACCGAGCAAGCGAAGTAGTCCGCAACCCCTTCGTCGATTGCGCTGGCCCAGGGCGACAGCCCGTACTCATTGGTCCAGTACCAACCCTGATTGAAGTTGATGGCGTTGTGATTCACGTAGTGGGTGAACTCATGCATCGCGACGTCGCCATCGACCGCGAAGTCGCCCAAGCTGCCCTGACCGATCCCGATGAAGTTTGGAGCGGAGAGCTCGCCCCCCATGTCGAGGGGCGCATAGTAGGCGTTGTCCAGCGGAGCGCCGTTCTCCTGCATGTTGGCTACGACCAGCAGGCGCCAGGAGGGTGCACTGAAGTCCACGCCCAGGACCTCGTAGGCTTGTCTCATGCGGGTGATCTGCTCGTACACACTCACTTGAGCGAAGCCATCCTTCACGTCGAGGGGATCGGCAGGGGGTGAGTAGAGGAAGTCCCCGCCGGCGTTCGGCCCCAGGGTCTGCTGGTAGTCCACGTGACCCTGGAGAAACCCACCATCCATGTAGTTGGCGACATCGAGCCGGCCACCCCACCCTCGGAGGCGCTGGGGGCTTCCGGAGTCCAGGCCCTCCAGCTCCACGTCCTCGAAGTCTGGCTCGATTAGGCTCCCGCCGCGACTGACTCGGCCACGCACGCTATGACCGAGCCCAAGCCGCTTGACCCACGCCTCACCTTTTGCATCCACGAGGAAACGCTGAGGCCCCTGATCCGTCGCCGCGTCGACGACCCAGACCAGGCGAGGCGCTGAGCTTGCTCCAAGCCACCACACCACCCTCACGTTCTGCCCGCCTCCAACGCTCCCCAAGCCGCCAACGATGCGGAGCGCTTCCTCCCGCGTCCGCCGGGGGATCGCGTCGCCCTCGATCGGCCTCACGTCGCCGACCACGGCGCGCACTCGCCCGTCTGCGTCCACCCACACCGAGAGCCCCGCGCCGAGGACCTCAACACCGCGGGCGCGCTGCTCGTAGCGCACGATGTGGGCCCCGAGCGCACGGACCGTCTGCCGGCGCACCAGCGTGATGCGCTCCAGTCGCAGCGCCGCGCGTTGCACCGCGAGGAACGCATCGGCGATCTTCGACACGGGTTGGCTGCTGGGGGGTGTGGCCGCGCTGTGCCACAGCGTGCGGCCAGGGTGCGACGGGGGCGCGGCCAAGACGGGGCCCGCCCCGGTCAGAGCAACACCGAGCAGGCAACCCAGAGCGAACCGTTGCCGCAACTTGTTGGCACCGCGAGTCACCAGCTGTTCCCCCAGCGTGACGCCATCTGATGATTGTCTCGCACAACGGACTCCGTCGGAAGTCCCGCTGCACGTTCTGTTCCCTCGGCCGCCTTCTCCTATACAGTCAGTTTGCGTGACTACTCAGCGCTCGTAGACCAAGTTCGCTATGCTGGAGCCATGCCCGATTTGAGCTTGCTGTCCGCGGCGCTAGGCGATTTCCCGGCGACTTCGCGTGCGAAAATTAACGAGGCTCTGGCGGATCGCGCGGTGATTCCCCACGACACCGTTAGTCTTCTGATGGAGGAAAGCGAGCTTTCTCTCGACCGCTTGATGCTGCGCTTGCTCCCGGTTGCGGCCGCGTTCGCCATTGTGCCTATCTCGAACTATCGAGTGGGTGTGGTGGCGGAAGTCACGAGCGCGCGAGGTACCACGCTCTACCTCGGCGCCAACTGCGAGTTCGTGGGCGGGGCGCTGGCTTTCAGTGTGCATGGAGAGCAGTCCGCCCTCGTCAATGCGTGGGTCAACGGGGAACGCCACATCACCTGCCTCGCTATCTCGGCGGCTCCTTGCGGGCACTGTCGCCAGTTCCTCAACGAGCTCGGCTGCGCCAGGAGCCTGGAGCTGCTGTTGGCCACTGCGCCCAAGCGGCGCCCCCTCGCCGATTTTCTGCCGCAAGCGTTTGGTCCGGGGGACCTGGGAGTTTCCGCGGGGCTAATGTCCACGGGAGACCAAGACCTGGAGCTGGAGGGTGGCGCCGATGAACCGCTCATCGCCGCGGCCCTCGCCGCGGCGCAACGCTCGTATGCGCCCTACTCCCATGACTATTCGGGTGTCGCTCTGATGACGGAAGACGGGCACATCGTGGCCGCACCCTACGCGGAGAACGCAGCCTACAACCCCAGCTTGTCGCCAATGTGCGCCGCCAAGACGGCGTTGGAGCTCAACCGACCAGTAGAAGCCAGCAAGGGCGTGCGCCGTGCGGTCTTGGTGGAGGCACCTGCGCGGGCGAGTCAACGGCGCTTCGCCGAGGTCGTACTCGAGTCGATGGCTCCAGACGTCTCCCTCGAGTACTTCGCTGCGGTCGACAACAACGCCTCCCGAAGCGTGCGTCCCAGCTAGCCTTCGCTCGCCTCTCAATCCGGTACGTCGGCGGCCACCAAGATCGCCGACACCTGGATCAGTAGACTGTTGTCTTCCGCGTCTTCGAAATACAGGAAGTTGCCGGCTTCGTTGAGCAGGTCTTGAGTGCGGGTATGGCCGAGCGGGCCGGAAACGACGATGTGCCCGGAGACCTCCCGCTCATCGTTCAGCACCAGGCGCACCCGGCGGCGCTTCCCCTCAGGTCGCCGCGAGATCGGAGGGTAGTCTTCGTCCAAGCCATCCACACTCACCTCCAGCGCCACCCCCCCAGAGGCGGCTGGCGTCTCCGCTTGAGGTACGAGCCGCACCAGCAACAAGTGGTCGCGGTTGATCAGAACCGAGGACTGCCCGTCTCCCTCCGGAAAGAAGGGTACGAAGCGCTCATGGAGATCGAGGAACCCTTGCACTTCCTCTGCCAACACCGCGCCGACCTGCTTTGGGCAGAGCACCTGGCCCTTGAGCACACCGGTACGCTGCAGCTCGAGCTCTACGTTGATACGGCGCAGTCGGATGCGGAAGCTCTCGAGTGTCATTGGTCCTCCCTCACCCCGTCATCGCCTTGCCGAGCTGTTTCGCTACCTCGGGGAGACGTGCGAAGTACTCCTTGTCGTTGGCTTTCTCCAGCGCATCGTGTGCAGAGACCAGCCCTGCGCCAAACAGCCGCTCGAGCGCCGCGTCCATGCTCTGCATCCCCTGCTGCGCCCCGCCCTGAATCAGGTTGACGATCATGGCGGTCTTGGCTTCGCGGATCGACGAAGAGACGCCTGGATTCGCGATCAGGATCTCGTGCGCAGCGATGCGCCCGGTTCCGTCGGCCCGCTTCAGAAGCTGCTGAGCCACGATCCCGGCGAGCGCATCGGATAGCATGCCTCGGATCTGACCTTGCTGACTGTTGGGAAACGCGTTGATGAAGCGATCGATGGTCGCAGGTGCCGAGTTGGTGTGCACTGTCGCGAAGACCAAGCAACCAAAGCTCGCCAGCTGAAGCGCCAGTCGCATCGTCTCGGGCCCCCGTAGCTCGCCTACCAAGATCACGTCGGCGTTCTCGCGACCGGCGCTGCGGATGGCGTCGGCGAAGCTCGGTGTGTCCAGCCCCACCTCGCGATGGGTGATCTGACATTTGATTGGCTCGTGTACGAACTCAACGGGATCTTCGACCGTGAGGATGTGGCCCGGCCTGGAGGCGTTGATGTGGTTGACCATCGCCGCCAGCGTCGTGCTCTTACCGCTGCCGGTGGGGCCCGTGACCAGCACGAGACCCGAGCGCAGGGTGGCGAGCTTCACTACTGCTGGAGGCAGGTCGAGTTGCTCCGCCGTGAGGATCTTGCTCGGGATCGTGCGGAACACCGCGCCGGGGCCGGTCGTCTTACGCAGGTAGTTGGCGCGGAACCGCGCTTTGTTTCCGTACGAATATGCAAAATCGAGATCACCAGTCTGCTTGAAGATCGCGAAGCGCTCAGGATCGCAGATCTCCTCCAGGAGCGGCTCCATCATCTCCTGGGAGATGGGCTTCTGACTGATCCGAACCAGGTCTCCCTTGGCGCGAATCATGGGGGGATGAAGGTCAGAGCCGCCGCGGTCCAGCAGCACATCGAACAGTCGATCGATCTGGGCCATCAGTCGTCCTTCCGCCGGAACAGGTTCTTCAGGCCACCGCCAAGCCGCTCTCGCAAATCCGTGTCGCTCTGCATCGCGGGGCGAGCCGGGGGCACGTCAGGCTGAGCCTCTTGACCTGCTGGCGAGCGCGATGCGCCTTCCAGGCCCCGAGGGTCATCTGCGCTGGCCATGGCAGCCTCCATCGTGATGCGCCCCTTGCGCACCAGATCGGCCAGCGAATCTTCGACTCGCAGCATGCCATACGCGCGCCCTCGCTGGAGCAGGCTCGGGAGCTGGTAGAGCTTGTTGTCGCGAATTAGTTTCCACAAGGGAATATTGCCAGTGATCATCTCCACCGCCGCGGCCATGCTGCCGTCCAACGCCGGCACCAAGCGCTGACTCACGACGAATTTGAGCGCGCCAGCCATGGTCGCGCGGACCTGTGCCTGATCATCCGGCGGGAACAGCTCGATCAAGCGGTCGATGGTCTTGGCGCCCGAAGGGGTGCTCATGGTCGCGATCACTAGGTGCCCCGTCTCCGCGGCGCTCAGCGCCATCTCCACGGTGTCTCGATCTCTGAGTTCTCCGATCGCGATGACATCAGGATCTTCTCGCAGGCTACCTTTCAGGGCTGACGCGAAACTCTTGGTGTGTGAGCCCACCTCGCGCTGACTGATCACCGCACGCTTCACGGGGTGCACGATCTCGACGGGATCCTCCACGGTGATGATGTGAATCGCCTTGTTGGTATTGAACCAGTCGACGAGCGCACCGAGCGTCGTAGTCTTTCCCGAGCCGTTGGGGCCGGCGATCACGACCAGCCCCTGGTGCTGATTGGTGATCCGCATGAGATCTTCGGGCAGCCCGAGCTCCTCGAAGGTTGGGGGGTGAGGGGACACCAAGCGAAAGCACCCCTTGAGGCCCATGCGATGACGGTTCACGTTGACGCGAAGCCGACCTGCCCTCGGTAGGTCTAGGGAGAAGTCTGCGTAGCCGAGCTCGTCCAGCTGCGCCTCGTTGCGCCCCAGCAACGGGAGCAGCAACCGTTCCACCGCGCTGTGCGAGAGCGCATCGGTGAGCGGGCGGAGGTACCCTGATACCCGCATCTGAGCTGGGCGCTCCGAGGTGATGTGCACGTCGCTCGCGCGCTCGACTCGGGCCGCGCTGAGCAGCTCATCCAGATCTCCGCCCCCAACGATCGGGCGAGCCCGGCTCGCTGCCTGGGGCTGAGGTGGAGGCTGCGCCTGGCGCTCGATGGGAGCCTCACTCGTGTCGAGCTCGAGCCCTCCCGGGGC
Source organism: Polyangia bacterium (assembly GCA_030433055.1). GTDB lineage: Bacteria > Myxococcota_A > Polyangia > Polyangiales > Polyangiaceae > JAHBVY01. Next base: position 3,016 of record JAUILJ010000038.1, on the reverse strand, counting down.
CGCGGCATTTCCGCGGGCAATCTTCACCCGGAGCAACTCCCCGCGCCGTGCAACCTCGGCGCGATAGCCGACCCCAAATAGCTCGACGGGAGTCAGCTCTCCATTGCCATCTCGAGCCGGAACGAGCTGCACGATGGGCGTGCCTTCGATCAATCCGGCCATCTGCTCTGCGGCGAGGGGCTCGCGGGTGAGCCGCCGCAGCTGGCCGTTGTGCTCCACGCTGATCGCACTCCCAGTTTGGAGTACCACCATGGCCACGTCGTCGCGTTCTAAGTAGCGCAACAGATCTCGGAGATCCGCCATACTCACACGGTAGGCGCCTCGGGATTGGGCGCCAAGTCCACTTTGGATCCGGGCGAAACTCACCCATACATCGCCGTACACGGCTTGGGTTTCAGTCGCTGTTTTTGGTGGCTGTTTTCGGCGCCGGCCCTCCGGTGACGCGTGGCGCTTCTGTTCCCACCCGGTGAGTGCTATCGGCTCTCAGTGCTGGCCCTGCAGGCGTTGACCCCGAAGCTCCTCGCGAGTTCTCTCGACCAAGTGAGCTTGGCCGACGCGCGCCGCATCCTTGCCCAGGTGCACCGCTCCGGCCACCTCGACACCCCCTTGGCCAACGTCCGGCGCGAGGCGCTCGCGAGCGCGCGCAATGGCGGATACGTCCCTCGCCTGGAGGTGGTTCGGCAGCAGCACAGTTCGCTCGATCCATTCGTCAAGCTGGCCTTTCGTGTGCCCAGCGGAGAGGTCGTCGAGTCGGTGCGTATCCCCCTGGAGAAGCCCGGGCGATTCTCAGTGTGCGTGAGCTCCCAGGTGGGCTGCGCGCTCGGGTGTCAGTTCTGCGCCACGGGCCGCATGGGGCTCAAGCGCAACCTCGAGGTGTGGGAGATCGTCGAGCAGGTGCGCGAGCTTCGGAGCACCCTGGATGCACGCCTCGGAGAGCGCGTCCACGGCGTGGTGTTTCAGGGAATGGGCGAGCCGCTGGCGAATCTGGACCGAGTGCTGACTGCGATCCAGGTGTTCAGCGATCCAAGCACCCAAGCGATCGACGCGCGCAATATCACTGTCTGCACTTCGGGTCTGCCCACGGGGATCCGCCGCTTGGCGCGGGAAGCGCCCAAGGTGCGGCTCGGCTGGTCCATCGGAGCAGCCGTTCGCTCGACTCGCCGCCGACTGATGCCGATCGACGAGGCGCACCCTTTCCCCGAGGTACTCGAGGCTGTAGTCGAACATACCCGGCTCACACGTCGCTCCCCGATGTGGGCGCTGACGCTGCTGTCGAACGTCAACGACACCGACGCTGACGCCCACGCACTGGCCGACCTGATCGAGGATTTCACCTGCCGCGCTGGCCAGCGGCCGCGGCTCACCGTGATCCCGTACAACTCGATTGACGTGGGTGACGCCGATCCGTTCCGGCGGGCGAGCGGTGACCGCGAGAACCGTTTCCGCGATATCTTGCGCGAACGCGGCATCGGGAGCCACCGCCGATACAGCGGCGGTGGCGACGTGGGCGCCGCCTGTGGACAGCTGGCGGCAAATGTCTAAGCCATGAAGTCCGTAGCCCCGCCGCCCCAGGCTCATGCGAGCGACACCCACCTCTTGCGGCGCTGGGGCAAGCTCGAGGTGCGGTCCCGCGAAGGCAAGCTGGAGGTCCACGCGAGCCTCGACGCGATGCCGGAGCTCCAGCGCATCGAGCGCTGCCATCGTGTTGAACATCCACTGCTCCCCAAGATCCGGTTTCGCACGGAAACTGAGCACGGAGTTCGCCTGCTCTTCGACGCCGACGTGTACTGCGATTTCGAGAGCCTCGTCTCGGATCTCGAGCAAGCCACCGACGAGAAGCTCCCATATTGCGGTGCGCTGTCTCTTGGAGAGCAACTCGCCGAAGCCCTACACGCACTCGCCGAAGCGGGCCTGTGCCAGGGTGCTCTGGGCTGGTGCAACTTCCTTGTATCTCCCCACGGCAACCTAGTGTTGCTCGCTGGCGCCACCCCCGAGCTGGATTCCCCGATTCCAGTACAGCGCGCGCCGGAACTCAGCGGTGGCGCCGAGCCTTCCGCGTCCGCGGACGTCTACGTGTTGCTCATGTTGCTCGAGCGGCTGCGGGCTGTCTCCGAGGTCCCCGAGGTGCAGAATCGCGTCCTGCGCGGCGACATCGACGCAGCCCTCGAACCATACGCCCGCGCCTTCGCCCAGGCCCACCTCAAGGGCATGAGCATGGTGCCACTCACGCGCCACGCGAACATGCGCGAAGCGCTGGACGAGTTCTACGATCTCTGGCGCATGACCGGACATTGGTCTGCACCGCAGGAGCTCCAGAGTTTCCTCGCTCGTACCGTAGAGCGCATGCAGGCCGTCGCGCGCCCGCTGCTGGAAGTCGGGCCGGATTGCCACTGGCTGGTGCTCCCTTCGGGCGAGCGGATCGATCTGGCGCGTAGCCCGGTGCTCCGCCGGATCACACGACAACTGATCGACACCCACTGCGCGCTCCCCGGGCGCTTCGTATCCCTGCGGAACATAATACGCGCGGGTTGGCCCGAGCAGGAGCTGGAGCGTAGCGCGGCGAGCAACCGCGCCTACGTCACTCTTTCCAAGCTGCGAAGTCGAGTCTTCGGTGAGCTCCTGGAGACCGGTGACGTGGGCTGGCGCCTGCAGCCCCATCTCGTCGTCGATGGGGCGCAGTCCGGCCGCTAGACCTCGGGCCCCTCGCACCGCCCTTGTGGGACCGACAACGCACCTCCCCCGATCCAACCCACACCCGGCGATACGGACATCACCTTGCGGGCCGCCCGTGGTGCTTGGCGAGGCAGTCAATTCAGCGAACCGCTGCACTCGATGCCAGGTCGTCGCGATCCCTACCTACGGACTCGGTGGTCACGACGCAGGAGGTATCCCGAGGGGTGGGCAGAGTTAAGGAGGCTTAAGCCGAGTATTGGGGGTGAGGTGTTCTGGTCAGCGCCTCCAGCGTAACTTCATCCGCTATGCGTGCTTACGTTTTCACTCGCCCATCGACGTTACT
>JAUILJ010000913.1 GCA_030433055.1 Polyangia bacterium | reverse complement strand
CCCCTGGCCCGGCAACCTCAGGGAGCTGAAGAACGTGGTCGAGCGCGCCGTGGTACTGAGCGGCGGGGCGGCCATCGAAGCGCACCACATTCACATCGATCCGGTTGCCGCGGCGCTTGGCCAGTCCGAGGGGCGAGCGACATCGGCGCCAGCGCTGAGCGATACACGCTCGCGGCCCAGTGATCCCGAAGCCGCAGACGCCTGGGAGCGAGAGCGCATTCAGGCTGCGCTGGAGCAAGCCCGGGGCAATCAAACCCGAGCTGCAGAGCTGCTCGGGGTCTCTCGGCGAACGCTGATCAACCGCCTCGAGCGCTTCAAGTTACCGCGGCCTCGCAAGCGCTGAGCGAGCGCAGTGGGGTCGAGCGCTTGCTCCGCTGTGCTCTTCGTTTGTGCAACGGGTTGTGCAGTCCGCCTGGTTTGGGGGTGAGGCGGCACCGCGTCGCGCGCCAAGCTTTGGAGGAGTTTTCAAGGCGCTTTCACTGAACTACGACGGCTTGGCATCCAGCGTGCACACGCCTTCGCCTCGTGAAGCGTTGGCAGTTTGGTTGGCTAGGCGTGATGGCTCTCGTGGGGTGTGGAACGGATCCGACCGGATACGGCGAGCCGATTGGCGAGCAGAGCGAGGCGGTGAGCGCGCCCCTCGCCAACGCTTACTGTGACGTGAAGGTCACCGGGGTCGGCACCATCTCGATGGAGGAGAACTACCTGCCTCACGTGATTCAGTGTGAGAACGGCGGGGCGAACCTGGAAGCGCTCAAGGCACAGGCGATCGCAGCGCGCTCGGTGGCCTACTACAACATGGCGACCCAGGGCAGCATCTGCGACAGCCAGGGCTGCCAGGTCTACTCTTGCGGAGCGACACCGTCGGAGCTGCATTACCGCGCGGTAAAGGAGACGGCGGGCGTCTACCTGAGCTACGGTCAGATGCTGACCTATGGCTTCTTCGTTGCCGGGGATTCAGGGGTGAAGGCGCCAAACTGCGTCGGGAGCAGTGGGAGCACGGAGCACTGGGTCACGTACAACGAGGGCAAGACCGGCACCTCTGTCGAGCAGACGGCGCTCGGGTACATCGGGCCGCCTGGTTATGGCCAGAACAGGGGCTGCATGAGCCAGTGGGGCGCGCGCTGCCTGGAGAACTCGAAAGGCTACGGCTACAAGAAGATCCTCCAGTTCTTCTACGGGGCCGACATCAAGTTGCTCACGGCGCCGGGTAGCTGCGTGCAGACCGACAAGTCTCCCCGCGGCTACCTGGATGCGGCCGACTGCGATCGCGTCGCGGGCTGGGCGCAGGACGAGGACAAGGCGGAGACGGCCATCGACGTGCACTTGTACTTCAATGGCCCCGCCGGGAACGCAAACGCTGAGTCGTTTGCCGTCAAGGCAGACCAGCGGCGCGACGATCTGTGTAGCGCGATAGGTTCCTGCGAGCATGGTTTTGAAGTGGACTCGCCCCTGAGCCTCCACGACGGTGAGGACCACGCCGTGCACGCCTATGGCATCGACGCAAGCGGTGGGAGCAACGCGCAGCTCAAGGCGAGCCCGAAGACCTTACGTTGCGATCCGGTGATCCCCGACGGAGTGCTGCGCCACGTGTCGGACCCGAACGTATTTTCTGCGTGGAAATTCGACTACTTCTGGGGTGTGATGCCGGTGCCTGACGCTGCGCTCGACGCGCGCGACGAATCGCGAGCGGTGCCGGAGCGCCCGCTGCTCGCTCAGGCCGATGACGGTAGCCCGGCGGTTTATCTGATCGACGGTGAGGTGAAGCGGCACGTGCCGAACCCTGAAGTGATGAGCAGCTGGGGTTTCGAGTGGTCCGCCGTCGAGACATGGAACGCGGCAGATCTGGGCGCGCTCGCCGTTGGGCCCGACGTCAGAAGTCGGCCCGTCTTGGTGCAGGGGAGCGGACCTGCTGTCTATCTGATCGATGATGAGCTAGCGGGCGGGTCCGGAGGCGGCGGCGGAGTGTCGAGCGGCGGGGGATCTTCTGGTGGTGGTGGCGGTGCAGGAGAGGGCGGCAGCGCAGGTGTCGGGGGTGCGTCCGGCGCCGCAGGCGAGGCCGGCGCAGCAGGTGAGGCGGGCGGCGCAGGTGAGGCGGGCAGTGCCGGTCTCACGCCGGGCACGAAGATCGTGAGCGACGAGGGAGGGTGCTCATGTAGTGCCGTCGGGAATCGTCCAAGCGACAGCGGAATGTCTGGGCTCCTGTTGCTCGGCGTAGGTGGCGCGTTGTTGCGGCGTCGCCGGCGCTAGGTCGCCTTGCGTGCCTGCTGCGCGGGTTGTGCAACGTTGTGCAGTGCACTGTGCAAGCCCTCGTATTGCACCATCCGCTCGTTCGCTCGCCTTGGATTTCGGCTCGATCGGGCGCCTCGGTCTTGGCACCGAGCATGCATTGCTCGGCCATGTGCTGAACTGTTTGCGATGGGCTTGTGTTGCTTTGGGGTTCACGGCGCTGGGAGCTTGCGGCCCGGCGGATGGGTTCGAGGAGCCCCTCGGCGAACAGAGCGAGGCGGTGAGCGCGCCCCTCGGCAGCGCCTACTGCAACGTGACGGTGACCGGCACCGGGACGATCTCGATGGAGGATAACTATCTTCCTCACGTGATCCAGTGTGAGAACGGTGGAGCGAACCTCGAGGCCCTGAAGGCACAGGCCATCGCCGCACGCTCGGTCGCCTACTACAACATGGCGACCCAGGGGAAGATCTGTGATGGACAGGGTTGCCAGGTGTACTCATGCGGCGCGACCCCATCGGACATACATTACCGTGCGGTAAAAGAAACTGCGGGCGTGTACCTGAGCTACGGCCAGATGCTGACGTACGGGTTCTACGTTGCGGGAGACTCCGGGGTGAAGGCCCCCAGCTGCGTAGGGAACAGCGGCGCGACCGAGCACTGGGTCACCTACAACGAGGGCAAGACGGGAAACTCCGTCGAGCAGACTGCGCTCGGCTACGTGGGACCGCCTGGCTTTGGACAGAACCGCGGCTGCATGAGTCAGTGGGGAGCGCGCTGCCTCGAGAACTCGAAGGGCTACGGCTACAAGAAGATCCTGCAGTTCTTCTACGGCTCGGACATCAAGCTGCTTCAGGCGACGGGCAGCTGCATCACTCCGCCCGAGCCTCAAGTGCCGGACTTGGATGCCCAGTTTGTCGACCAGGGCAGTAGCTCTGAAGCGGACGAAACGGGCGAGGCCTACTATCAGGTGTGCGCCGGTGATCCGGTGGACTCATGGTTCGAGTTGAAGAACGTCGGCGCAGCGACGTGGTCCGATGGCAGTGGGACCGGACCCGGGGAGTCCGTGCGCTTGGGCGTCCCGGGTGACGCTGACGACCCGTTCCTCGGCACGAATCGGATTTCGGTGACCGAGAGTACGAACACCAGCGTCGCGCCGGACGCGAAGACTC
>JAUILJ010000912.1 GCA_030433055.1 Polyangia bacterium | reverse complement strand
CTCCACACGCTGAAGCGCCTTCGATCGATGCCGTGGACGAAGCGACTGCTGGGGTCGAACTCGAACTGCCCGTCTCCCTCGAGGTCGGTGATGGGCTTCAGCGTTTGCAGGGAGCACAGGGTCTCTGTGCCATTCCAGCCGTCGACGGCCTTGTCTCCGTCTGGGCTGACAACGGGAGGCGCGCAGCCGCTCAGCGGAGCGGAGAACAGCCGCACGTCGTTGCCGCTGACTGTCGCGAGCGCGAACGAGTGGAAGTCGTAGGCGACGAAGCTGCCGTCGCTGCGGCGTCGGAAGTAGTCCGCGTGGGAGACGTCGACCTTGATCGGTACCCGCGCTCCTGTATCCACGCGGTACAGCGAGGAAGAGAACGAGCCTTGTCGGACGATCAGCGAGCCATCGCTGGTCCAGCCGCCGGGGATCGAGCGCCCACCGTGGATGGTGGGCCCCTGGGGAGCCAGCTCCTGGGGTACGGTCGACTGGAGCTTGGCGGTCGTTGGCGACACCAGGCACAGCGCCTGCTCCGCCCCACCGATCGCGACCAAGCTCTCGTCTGGGCTGAAGTCGGGGCTGGCGTAGCTGTGGGTGAGATCGACCTCACACAGGGCGTCGTAGAACAGCTGCGCCTGACGTCGCTGCTTGTCGAAGATGGCGAGGGCGTGCGACTTGCGACCCAGCACGGCGAAGCGGCCGCTGGGTGAGAACGACGGCGCCGCACCGATGAGCGAGGTCATGACGCGACCGGAGCGGATGTCCACCAGTGACGTCACGTCGGTGTAGGAGATGGCCAGTGATGCCGAGTCGGGGCTCGCGACCAGCTCACAACACGCGCCGGCCTGTGCGACATCCACGCTGTAGTCCGCGGCGTCGTTCGAGACGGGCAGGATGGCTTCCATCCCGCCGTGCGGGAACTGGAGCTCGTACGGGCCAGGGACCTTGCGCGGCTTCCAGACCGGTCGCTCGAGCTGGGTGATCCGCGTGGGTGCTGAGAAGCGTCTCCGTGGGGCAAAGGATGGCAGCGAGAAGAGCTCCACGTGCCACGATGGCTCCTGGTCTCCGGAATAGTAGTAGTCGTCGTCGTCCCCGGGGGCTTTCGCTGGCGCTGGATCGGCGACCACGGCGGCGAACCAGCTCCCGTTCTTTGCGATGACGAAGGACCACTGACCCTCGGCGATGTGGCGTCGCCACATCAGCTGGCCGTCTTTCACCCGCACCGCGCTCAGGAGCTGCGCGTTGTCCAAGTCAGACGACTCGACCACCGCGAACAAGAAGCGCCCATCGGGCGAGAACTGGAGCCTGTCCGGCGACTCCTCGAAGGTCAACGTCGTGACGCGCTTCCAGCTCAGCGTGTCGATCACCCGCACCTTCTCGGAGAACTGCAGGGCAAGCAGCCGTCCGTCTGCCGAGAACGTCGGGTTCGTCCCCGGCTCGCCTTTGCACGTGACGGGTGCCTCTGGCTCCGCGGCGCTGTTCGGCGCGCCCGCATCCGTCGAGGAGTCGGAAGCAGCCGAGGAGTCGGAGCTCGATGCGTCCGCACCAGCGGAGTCCGACCTTGAAGCGTCGGTCGCTGCAGCGGACTCCTGAATCGAGGGGGTTGGGGGTGAGGGAGGCGCCGGATCGGTGCAACCTGCGCAGGCGAGCACCCACGACAGCACCCGGATCCGCTTCCGGAGAGATTGGGCAAACACCGAACCGCGTCGCGGCGCCCGCGCATTGTGTGACACGTGGGGTTCGTTGGCAGCGCGTGTTGGTGTGCGCTGCGATCCATCGAAGGCCGTGCGCGATCTTGAGCCATTCGATCCGCGAGGACTCCACGCACGAGTAGCGAGAGGCAAGCAAAGGGCGGTTCGGCACGACCGTGAAAAGGCTCGTTCGAGGCAGCGGTCTGCCCTGCGCGCTCGAACAGGCGCTGCCCGTTTCCAAGGAAGTGCAGATTCTGCCGAGGCGGGGTCCGGGGGGAAGCGCGCGTGCAAGTTGGCGGTTCTCAAGGGCAATACACCTTGGCTGCGCGGGACTCGTCGCCGAGGCTGCAGCAGATGACTAGGCTCTCCAACTCCACTGGCGACTGTTGTATGCTGAAGTAGCGGCGGGGGTCGAAGGCGGGTTCTCTCGGGCGCCTACGTCATCCACACGGAAGCATTGCAGATGAGTATGGGGGATCCGGACGGTGCGACACGCGTCTCCGAGCGCACGCGCATGAGTCGCTGGCACAAGACGCTCTACCAGGTGCGCGTGCCGTTCTCCTTGCTGGGTGCAGTGCTGTTCCTGTCCATGTGGGCGGACGGCGTGGACTACCGGCGCGCGTTCTCCAGCGCCGCGGTGTTTCTGTTGTGGCCCCACGTCTGGCTGCTGATCGGAACCCGCTGGCTCCCACGGCGTCGGGACGCTTTTCTGCTCAACGCCGTGGACGGCTTGCTGTGGGTGTTGATCCCTGCAAACGACTGGGCCTTGCCCCTCGTGAACCTCGGCGTCACCGTTCTCGCGATCAACACGATCATGACCGGCGGCCTGCGCTTGCTGAGGAAAGCGGCGCCCTTTGCCCTACTGGGGCTCGCCAGCGGTGCGCTTCTGTTTGGCTTGCCGCACCACGTGCTGGCGTTCTCCGGGCGCACTTGGATGCTCTCTGCCCTCGCAGTGGCCATCGAGGGGATCCTGGCGGCGACCGTTGCGTATCGAGCGTTCGATCTCCTGGAAAGGACCAAGTCCGAGCTAGCGCAGCTCAACCAGGCGCTCGATCAAAAGGTTGCTGAGCGCACCGCTTCCCTTGCCGCGACCAACGCAGCCATCTCCCGCTTCGTGCCATCGGAGTTCCTACACGCGCTGGGACACGATGACGTCACCACCACCAAGTTGGGAGACGTCGTCGAGCGGCGGATCACCATTCTGTTCGCCGATATTCGGAACTTCACCAGCATTTCGGAGCACTACACTCCACAAGAGACGTTCGATTTCCTGAATCGATGCCTGTCCAAGATTGGGCCCCACATCCGCGCGCAGTCTGGCTTTATTGACAAGTACATTGGCGACGCCGTAATGGCGCTATTTCCGGAGGGCGCCGAAGACGCGGTGCGCGCCGCGCTCGCGATGCAGCGGGAGGTTCGCCAATTCAACCTGGACCACCCGAGCGACGTGCCGCTCGCGATTGGTATCGGCATCCACCAGGGCGCGGTGATGATGGGGACGATCGGCGAACGAGAGCGCTTCGAGGCGACGGTGATCTCCGATGCAGTCAATCTCACGGCCCGTCTTGAGGGCCTGACCAAGCAACTGGGCTGCACCATTCTGGTCAGTGGCGAAGTCGCGGTGGAGTTGCCCCAAGCGATGCGTGAAGACACTCGGCTGATTGGGCGCTTTGCCGTGAAGGGGAAGCGGCGCCCCGTCGACGTGCACGAGAGCTTCGAAGCGGAC
>JAUILJ010000037.1 GCA_030433055.1 Polyangia bacterium | reverse complement strand
GTGATCGTCTACGGCTTGGGCCTCAAGCTGCTGCTGGCGATCGTGCCGGCTCCGCTACCGCTCAAGAAGCTGTGGTTCACGCTGGGCTGGGCGCTGGTGGCGTCCATGATCTTCAGCGGATGGCACTATGTGGGCGCCCTGGGCGACCCGTTCGACCCCAAGAGCTTCGTGTTTCGCACCGTGTGTGGCCTGGTGTTCACCGCCATCTATCACGTGCGCGGCTTCGCCCCTGCCGTCTGGACCCACGCGCTCTACGACGTCTGGGTGTTGGTGTTCTGAGCTTCTTCAGCCTGGGTTGGGGGTGAGGCCAACCTGGCCAACACGAAGCACTCCAGGTTGCCCTTGGGGCCCGGCAGCTTCGAGTCCGCCTCCGCCAAGAGCTCGAACCCCACCGACTCGAGCTCCGCCTTCACGCCTTCGATCGCCTGTGCTCTCAGTTCGGGATCGCGGATCACGCCCTTGAAGCGCCGGGCTACGTCCCGCCCCACCTCGAACTGAGGCTTGACCATGGCCACCAGATGGCCACTCGGGCGCAGCGTCGCCGCGATGGCCCGGGCGAGCTTGCCGATACCGATGAAGCTCGCGTCGACCACCACCAAGTCGATGGCCTCGGCGAAATCCTTTGCCGTGAGGAACCGCGCGTTGGTCTTGTCCCGGATGACCACACGAGGATCCTGAACCAGCTTCGCCGCGAGCTGCCCCTGGCCGACGTCCACCGCGTACACTTTGACGACGCCCCGCTGGAGCAGGCAGTCGGTGAAGCCGCCCGTGGAGGCTCCCACGTCCACGCACACCGCACCCTGCGGCGAGAGCTGCTCGGCAAAGCACTCGAGGGCGCCCTCCAGCTTGTGTCCCCCTCGAGAGACAAAGCGCTCGACCCCACGGACCTCGAGCGGCGCATCCTCCGCTAGCTGAGTCCCTGGCTTCTCCACCCGAGCGTCGCTCGAGAACACCTGCCCGGCCATCACCAGCGCCTGTGCCTTGGAGCGGCTCTCGACCAAGCCTCGCTCCACCAAGAGCAAATCTGCCCGCTTCTTCAACACGTTAGAGCTTCCAAACCGCAAAAGTGGCACTTCGTGTAACACACCACGTTGGTCCCCTGACTCCCCGATATGCCTAGTGTTTTCAGTGGTTTGACCAACCGGCCCGCGCGCTGGGACGCCATGTTTCTTGCCTGTATCCTGGAAGGTTAGCAACCATGCGACGTAGCAGACTCGGGTTCCCCACAGGACGAGCGTCTGGCCAGGCTGAGTTGGGCTGGAAATCAGGCGTTAGCGAGAGGGTTGGGGTGCCCACTCACGGAGGATGAAAATGCAGAAGACTGCACGTTTGGGGATGGCCGGAGTAGTTGCTGCGGCGACTTTGATGTTCGCGGGGACCGCATTCGCCCAAGAGGCGAGCGCGAGTGGGCAGGCGGGCATGACCTTGCCAGGCACTCCCGGCGCCTCAGCCACTACCGGTGGTTCGGACCACGCCACGATGTCCGAGCACATCGGCGTTGGATACTTGGGCAAGCGCAGCATTCCGATCGCGGATCAGGCTGGCGGCGACGGCTCCGCCCAGGCGCCGGTGATCGGCGTTCGCTACTGGCTGGACCCGAGCCTCGGCATCGACGCGGGCCTCGGCTTCGTCAGCGCCGGCGGCACGACCACGGTGGACAACGGCAACACCAGCACGGACACGGACGATGTCGGTGTCACCGGCTTCCTGCTCCACGCGGGTGTGCCGCTCAGCCTCGCCGACGATGGCCACTTCAGCTTCCAGATCGTACCGGAGCTGAACGTGGGCTTCGCGAACTCCACCGTCTCGGCTCCCCCGGGATCGAACGGGCCAGACACCAAGCTGAGCGGCTTCGGCATCGACGTCGGCGCCCGCGCGGGCGCCGAGATCCATTTCGGCTTCATCGGCATTCCTCAGCTGTCCCTTCAGGGCAGCGTCGGGCTGCTGTTTGCCATGGAGAGCCGCAAGCTGACGGTCGACTCGACTCCGGAGCAGTCGACGAAGCACTCCACCACCGTCATCAGCACCACCGTCGGCGACAACCCGTGGAACATCTTCACGAGCAATGTCGCGGCCATGTACTACTTCTAGGAAGTGCACTCAGTGCGCTGAGGTGCCCGCTGGTAGCGAGCACCTCAGCGCCGTGACACACTCTTGAGCCTTGGAGGGAGCATGGTGCGCAAGACGAAGTGGGGGATGATAGCTTTAGGTGCGCTGATGTGGGCGTGCGCCACCGACGGTGCGGGCAACCCGCCCGGCGGTGCCGTAGGGAATGAAAACCCGTTCAGCAACGGGACGGAGCGCCCAGGCGGAGGCGCGACGGAAACGCCCGTAAACACCGCCACCGAGAAGCCCTGCAGCGTGTCAGGCAGAGACGTGCTCAGCATCTTCGATCTGCTGTGCGAGAAGGCAGAGGAGTGTGGGTTCGGCAAGCCCACGAATCCCGACCCGCCTGTCGACGAAGGCAACCAGCAACGAGTGGTTCCGGGCGGATATTCGGCCGCCGACGGGCTCGACGTCATGCTGAGCTACCTGCCTCTCCGCCGCACGCTGGGCGAGTCTCAGGGCGGGTCCGAGTTCGACTTGTTTGGGAAGGTCTGCAAAGACGTCTCCGAGTGCCTCGATTCGGGGAGCTGCGGGGATATCGATCAGAGCGTCACAGTGGAGTCACCCGTCTGTGTCGGCGACGTACTGGCGTGTGTCCGCGCGATCTTCGACCTGATCCCATGCGACGGTGACGTGAGTGGCCTGGAGAACGCCCGGCTCCCCGCCGCCTGTGAATCGCTGGGCGTCTCGCAACCGGTGGACGGCACCGGCGGCAGCGGACCGAACTGATCGACCACCGTTGAAGCTCGGAGCACCCGCTCCGGGCGCATCGAGCCCGCGCTGGTCGCGGGCTCTAGTTTTTTGTGTCTTCGCTTGTCTCCGCAGGGTCAGGCTTCAGCGCCAGGACGACGCTCCACACCCCGAAGAGTAACGGCAAGATGGACGAGTACACGCCGATTTCCAGGCACCAGTCCGCCTCCTGATAGCCCTCCGCCAGCAAGCCGTCGTGTAACTCCTGGTTGGCGCGCACGCTCTCGGGTGAGACCAGCCGCTCGTAGTGCTGGCGCACGAACCCCTTCATCCTCCAGCCGGTGAAGCCCGGCACGAAGGCACACACCAGCGCCATCAGGGCCAGGATGCGCCTGTTGGCGTGTCCTCGCCGCGCCAGGACGATGGCCATCACCGAGACGAACAGCATCACGGCTCCAGATCCGATCACCACATAGCCAGGCCAGCCAAGCTGCTTGAGGGCGTGTATGGCTCTCTCCACTTCGTGCACCCAGTGCTTTCTCAGGCGATCGCGCCTGGCTCATCCAGCTTCCTCGCGGATACAATGAAGGTGGTACCCAGCGCGACCACCCCCAGCAGCAGGGGCAGCGCACCGCACACCAGCCCAACGTACAGCGCCTGCTCCGCCTCGTAGTAGCCCTGTTCACGGATCCGCTCACGCTGGGTCGGGTTGATCGCCTCACCCTCCAGCGCGGAGTCGACCATCGAGCGCCCCAGCAGCATGCCCACGGCGCCCACAGCGGGTGCCAGCGCTCCGAAACACAACACCAGGATCGCAACCAGCCGCGCGGCGCGAAGCCGCGCGACGCTGATCACGCAAGCCATCAGACCCAGCGGTAACCCAATGATCGCCAGCAGCAGGCACACGTAGGCGGTCCACCCCGCCATCTGAAATGTGTGCCAGACCGACGCCATTGGCAGGAGCATATCAAACGCGAAGCCCCGCCGGTCGCACGCTACGACGAGACTCTGACGGAACTGCCGCGGAAATAGCCGAAGATTTCGCGACCGCGGCGAGAAACTCCAGCACAGCGTCTTGCATCTGCTGAGTGCCAGGTTGCTCCGTCGGCATGTGGCTCGCGCCCTCCAGCACGACGAAGCGCTTCTCTCCAGGCAGCCGCTCGAAGAAGCGCCGCGAGTGAGCGATGTCCGTCATGCGGTCTTCACCTGGGTGCACGACCAGCACCGGACACACCTCGAAGCGCTCGGGTTCGATCTCCGGCACCGCTTGCATGAGCCCACGCAAGAAGCGCGCCGGCACCCAGTTTCCTCCACCCAGCGCGTCGCGACTGCACAGCCGCGACAGCTCCGGGATATTCGAGATCGCGTGCATCTTCGACATCTGCGCCATGGGCAGCGGCAGGTTGTCAGTGAGCAACGAGAGCCGCTCGAGCAGCTTAATCCCCACGGAACCCAACAGAGGCGTGCGCGCGAAATCGCGGCGCACCGCCGTCTCCCGGGTGTCTGCCAGGGTACTGGCGATCAGCCCCGCGACGCGCCGAGAGCGCGCCGCCGCCTGATATGCGAGCAGCCCCCCGAGGCTCACCCCGAACAGCACCACCGGCCGGGCGTCACGCTCCAGCTCGGCGGCTATCAAGTCTACGACACAGTCGATCCAGAGCTGGTAGTCGAAGCGACGCCACGGCACCCGTGTGAGCCCGTAGCCAGGCAGATCCGGAGCCACCGTCTCGTAGCCGAAGCGCTGGGCCAGGACCGCTGCGGGCGCCATGATCCGGCCGTAGGCCCCCGCGCCGTGGAGCACGATGACCTTCAGCGGTGACCCTGGATTCTCCAGCCGGTCCAGGTGGACTTCGAGGCCGCGCCAGCTCCACCAGGACTCTTCTGGTGCGCTGTCCGTGGAGCAACGCATTGCCTCAGGGAAAAATGGCTGATAGCGGAGCCAGTTGATGTGCTCACGGTAGCTCGGGGTCATGGGTCATCCATGGCGCCCCTCACCCCCAAATGCAGTGACCGAGGACGACACTCCAGTGACCTTGTCGACCGCGCTCAGCTGCGCAGGCGGCTCTCGAGCGGGGAGACGCCGGTCCAGCGCCTGAAGGCACGAAAGAACGCGCTTGGCTCGGAGAAGCCCAGCAAGAACGAGATCTCCGCGGCGCTCAGCCCCGACTCCAGGTAGCGCCTGGCCAGCGCGCTCCGCACTTCGTCCCGCAGCTCCTTGAAGCCGTGTCCCTCGTCCTTGAGACGGCGCTGCAGGCTGCGAGGCGTGAGGCCCAGCTCCTTGGCGACGTCTTCGACGCTGCACTGGTTGTTCCGGAGTCCGCGCTGCAGTGCGCTGCGCACTTGCTCCGCGAGCAGCGAGCCACTGGGGAGCGCGCCCTGGAGATCCCTGGCGTGGCGGCTCAAGATCTCGAGCAGCGCCGGGTCCGTCGTGCGCAGGTTGAAGCCCAGGGCTGCTCGCGGCAGCACGAGCTGCGTGTGCTCGGCGCAGAAGCGCACCGGCGCCCCGAACCAGCGCTCGTAGACTTGTGGATCCGCAGGGCAAGGATGCTGAAAGTCGACCCGCGTCGCCCGCAACGTCTGGCCCTGGAGCAACTCCTGGCTCCTGTGCAGCAAGAGCGCGAAGCAAAGCTCGTGGGATGCTGGCGCGGGCACTGGGCTCTCGCGCAGCACTCGGAGCTCGGCGATGTCTCCGCTCTCCAGCAGGCCCACCTCCACTGCGTCGTCGAGCAGGTTCAGGTAGCGCACCCACTGGCGCAGCGCCTCACCCAGCGTGTCGGCGCTGCGGCACACGTACTCCACCACGCCGAACGTTCCCGCGGGGATCTGTTCGGCGAGCCACAGCGCCAGGGTCGGTTTCTCGCTGAGCGCGATCGCGGCATCCCAAGCCGCAGCGAACTGCGCCGCATCGACGCGGGCGTCGGGCGCCAGCACCTGCTCCGCAGAGAGCTCGCAGGCTCGCCAGAAGCGCGTCGTGCGAGCTTCGTCCCCAGCCATCGCGAGCAAGAGCGGCTGAACGAGCAGGCAGCTGATTCCCGACACGGCCTCAGCATACGAAAGTCAGAGCAGACTCCACACCACGATCCAGGCGCTGCCGCCCATCACGGCGAACGCCGCGCTGAGCCAGGCGGCGCGGTCGATGCCCTGGCGCCTGATTAACGGCACGGAAATCGACGCGAGATCCCCCGCATCCATCGCCGCGTTGAACAAGAATACCGGCGCGGCGAGGGCAGGCTGGGCCACTGCATAGAACGCGAGCACCCCGAGCCCCATGTCCCGAACGCCGAACATGCGCGCCATCAGGCGCGCCGTGGGGGTATCGTGGGCCTCGGGAAATCCGAGCAGCCGCGAGGTCACTCGAGCCGCAAACAACGGCGCCGCCCCAATCAACAGCCGCATCACCCCCATCCCGATCACGACGTAGCCTAGCCAAGCACTCACGATTGCCTCCCTGAACCGGCGTACAGACGCGCCAGCTCCGACTCCTGGATTTGAGTCCAGGGAGGCCACGGGGCCAGTGACCCGCCGCGACAAACCGCTGACCGTCACCGCCCACGCTGAGAAAGTACCCAGGAGCTGAGCCGCATCGACCGGCTCCGGCCATTCATGGCTACAGGCCTACCCTCACCCATGCCCACGCCGATCCGTAAACTCCAGCCCGCGCCCAGCGCCCTCGCCATCTTGGACGAGAGCGCCGAGCTCGAGCAACTGGTGCACGGACTCCAGGCAGGTCGGGCCTGGGCCCAGCGGGCGCTGCTGGAGGACCACGGCAGCTACGTGGAGCGCGTGCTGATTCGCATCCTGGGTCGTCACTCCGAACTCGAAGATCTGGTGCAGGAGGTGTTCATCCGGGCTCTCAGCCGCGTGGACCAGATCGACGACCCGAGTGGGCTGCGGAGCTGGCTCGCTGCGTTCGCGGTGTTCGTCGCGCGAGAGACGCTGCGCAAGCAGCGCAGGCGGCGCTGGCTGTCCTTCAGCGCGCCCGAGGAGCTGCCCGAGCACCCGGCTCCCACCGCCAGCCCCGAACTGATGAACGCGTATCACGCGTTCTACGACGTGCTCGGTAAGTTAGACGTCGACTTGCGCATCGCCTTCGCCCTGCGCTGGGTCGAAGGCATGGAGCTCACGGAGGTGGCCGCGTTGACCGATGTCTCCTTGGCTACCGCCAAGCGCAGGCTCAAATCCGCACGGGAACGCTTCGAGACCGCGGCCGCGAAGAATCCTTTCCTTCAGGACTGGTTGGGGGTGAGGGAGCCATGAGCGGAGACCTGCAGGACCTGTCTCGACAGATCCGCGATCTACAGGACGCGGAGGCGGAGACACGCGAGCAACCCAGCGTCGAGCAGCGCATGGCCAGCATCCACGAGAAGCTCGGCCGACGCAGCAAGCAGCGCCACGCCAGCGCGCGCCGGGAGTACGCGTTGAACTTCCTCGCCGGCGCGCTGGGCGCGGCCGCGGCGGTGCTCATCTCCTGGTGGTTCTCCGTGGAGCGCCCCCTGGTTGCGAGGGCCGAAGGCGAGGTGCTGCAGGCCGGTGCGTGGCTCGCCGCGAGCGAGGCGCCGCGCGCCGTGGAGTTCTCCGACGGCAGCCACCTCACCCTCCAGGGCGGCTCCCGAGGGCGAGTGCTCTCCCTCGGGGAGCACGGCGCTCACTTCGCCCTGGAGCAGGGCAAGCTGCACGCGGAAGTAGTTCCGCGCGCAAACAACCAATGGGTGGTTGCGGCGGGCCCCTTCGAGGTGTGGGTCACCGGGACGGAGTTCGACGCGACCTGGGACGCGAAGGAGGACGCGCTCACCGTGCAGATGCAGCACGGTTCGGTGCGCGTCAGCGGGCGCTGCTTGACGGAGCCGCAGGTGCTGCGCCAGCACGAGCGTGGCCGCTTCAGTTGCCCCGAGCCACAGCCCCGCGCGGCCATCGACGGGCCCTCCGCGGCGCGCCCCAAGCTACAGCGACCTGGCGCCGAACCTGCGAAAACCGCAGCCGCTGAAGACCCTCGCACCGCTCCCCCGCTTGCCACGCCGGGAGCGAGCGCCGCAAGTATGCCAAGCGTAGCGCCCTCCGCGAGTGTAGCGCCCTCCGCGAGCGTAGCGCCCTCCACGAGCGCGGCACCCGCCGATAGCTCGACCGTCGTCGCCAGCGCCGAAGACTGGCAAGCGCTGGCGCGCGCCGGCCGCTTCAAGCCAGCGCTCGCTGCTGCAGAGGCGCGAGGCTTCTCCAGCTTGTGCACCAGCCTCGGC
Source organism: Polyangia bacterium (assembly GCA_030433055.1). Classification (GTDB taxonomy): domain Bacteria; phylum Myxococcota_A; class Polyangia; order Polyangiales; family Polyangiaceae; genus JAHBVY01. The sequence continues at coordinate 10,803 of JAUILJ010000037.1, read as the reverse complement.
TCGGCCGAGGTGCTCGAGCTGGGCAACGTGGCTCGCCTGGCTGGCAACCCCTCCCGCGCCAGCGAGTCGTACCTTGCCGCACGGCAACGTTTTGGCGGTTCCAGCGCCGCCGCTACCGCCGCGTTCCAGCTGGGGAGGCTGGCGTTCGACGGCGCGCGGGACTACGCGAGCGCTCGCCGCTGGTTCTCCACGTATCTCTCGGAGCGCCCCGGTGGGGGCCTGGCTCAAGAGGCGCTGGGGCGGCTCATGGAGAGCGAGCATCGTCTTGGAGACTCGAGCGCGGCGAGCGACCACGCGGCGCGATACCTCAAGCGTTTCCCCAATGGACCCCACGCCGCCTTGGCCCGTAGTATCGGCGAGGAATGAGGCGCAGGCTTGGGCGAACCGCGCAAACCCGCTGGCGGTGGGCGCTCTTGACGCTGCTCTTCGTGTTCGCGCTGAGCGGCAACGGATTCGCCGCCAGCATTCGCTTCATAGCGGAGTCCGACACGCCGTTCGAACGGCGCCTGGCGGCTGAAATCGAGAGCGTCGGCTTCGAGGTGGAGCGACCCGAGACGCCGGAACTCAGGCTTCCCGAGAGCACCGCGGCGATCGTCTACGTGAGGAACGACCCGCCGCAGGTCGAGCTCTGGCTGCTGGGAGACACTGGCAAGTTCGAGCTATCCAGCGTCGTGCGCGACGATGTCCGAACACCGGACGACGAGGACGACACATCCGCGCTGCGCATCGCCGAGCGACTCCGAGCGCTGTTGCAGCCCGTGTACGTCCAGGCCCAAGCCGCCGAGGCAGCGGCGAGGAGCCAAGCGCCTCAGCCCAAGCCGGCTCCGGTCAGCGCGCCACCGCCATCAGTGAGCACGCCACCGCCATCAGTGAGCGCGCCACCGCCGACTCCGGGCCGCCCCGCTCGGCGCGAGCCGGCCTCTGACCCCAAGCGCCGTTTCACCGCGGCAATTGGCCTGGGCCTCGGTCAGCACACCAGCGATGTGATCCCCCAGGCGACCCTCGAGTTCGACTACGCGCCGCTCGCAAGTCTCGGGCTCGGCGCGCTCGTGGTGCTCCCGCTGCAGAAGGCGAGCATCGAAGCGGACGGAGACCGAGCAGAGCTCGAGGCCTGGATGGGCGGTGTACACGGATTCGCGCGGGTCTCACCTCTCGAGCGGCTAGAGCTGCAGCTGGGCGCTGGGGTGCTCGCAGCTTACGTACGGGCCGAAGGTGACGCCGACTCTCCTCGCTTCGGGCGCAGCGTGAGCGGGACACGGTGGGTACCGTTCTTGGAGGGCGCTGCCGCCTATGAGTTCTCCCCCGAGTGGCTGTTGCGCGCTGCAGCCCTGGTTGGCCGCGGCCTTCCCGACACTCCCATCGAGTTCGCCGGGGAGACGGTCGCGCAGTGGGGTGAGCCTTGGATCTTGACTCAGCTCAGCTTGGGCTACGCTTGGTGAGGGGCACCGAGTTCGCTGAGCCGTTTGACTCGCCTGGGGCCATTCAAAGGTGATGACCAAGACTTACTTCAAGGGGCTCGCTTTCATTCGCAATCCGTTGCTCGGGCTGAGCGCCAGCGCGCTGCTATTGGCGTGTGGGAAAGCATCACTCGAGCCGGTGGGCGCTGGAGGCAGCGCGGGAACGGACAACGGAGGCAGCGCAGGCGTCGGCGGTTCCAGCAACGGCGGCAGCTCCAGCGGCGGGAACGGGGGAACGGCAGCAGGAGGCGGAAGCGGCGGGAGCACGTCGTGCCTCACCCCCAACCCTGCGGGCTGCTTGCAAGACGGTTGCGGAGGCGATCAAGCATGCGACGCACCTGCCGACGAATGTTTCCCCGCGGAATGTACATGTGACAACGGTGAGTGGAGCTGCATCGGGCGCAACTGCGGGGAGTACACCAGCATCCCCGCGTGCGTCCAAGCGCAGTACTACGTGCGCGTGGGTTACGTGCAGGGGCAGTCCGCGACGGCGGACTTCTGCGTGGCTTACCAGGACGACAGCGGGGAGCAACCAAGCTGGGAGCCGGTTGGGCTGATGCAGGCCAACGGGTATCAGCCCGAGCAATTCGAGGGGCTCGACAAGCTGTCGCGCTACTTGCCACTCAAGCAGAAGCCGCTCTTCTTCACCAAGGTATCGAGCAGCTGCGCGGAGGGCGGCCCTGCGATCAACACCCGGGGCGACGGCCACTACTTTACGTTTCTCAGCGTGCCTTACTCCGGTGAGGCCGACAACATGTGGGTGATCCCCGATGCAGACCCAACCCCCATCGATCCGGGCTTTGGCGGCAGCCAGATCCGCATCCAGAATGCAACATTCCGCGCGGATACAATCAGCGTCTCGGCGTCGATCGCCGACGGTCCACCCCAGCCGCTCGGCAGCTTCGTGTTCGGCAACCCCAAGGAAGAGTTCATCGACTCTCAGGACAGCCACATCGAGTACCTGACGGTGAGCGATGGTCAACCAGGCGGCGCCGAACTCAGCTGGATTGGTTGGGATTTACTGCCGCTCTACCACACCACGGTGTTCATCTCGGGCGATCGCGACCAGGGCTACCGCGGGCTCGGCTGCGTCGGGAGCAATCCGGTAGTGGAAGGCTCGGACTACTCCAACTGCTACTACGTCGAGCAACTCGGGCAGCAGTAGCTACTGTTCGCGCTGCATCGAGCGACACACCGTGACGACCTTCTCGAGCTCTGCGTCATCGGGATCGGCTGCGTACTCCAGGTAGCCCGTGCACAGCGCGTGGCTGCCTGAGTCGAGGGGCAGCAGCGCGAAGACCCGCGTCACCCACTCGAATCGGTGCACCGTGGTGTCCCCATGCCGCTCCCCGAGGCGCACCTGATAGCGACGCACCGTGAAGGGCACGTCGCCGGCTTGGCCCACCTGCAGGGACTTCTTCTTCCCGCCGAAGTCTAGCTGGTCGAAGTACGCGGCGGTCGCCTCGGCATCCCTCGGCGCTGGCTCGTCGATGCGCCGCACGTACACGCTCACCCGCCAACCTATCGCGATCTCGAACTGGTCCCGGGCCATCGCAGCTCGAGATCCCTCGGGAATCAGAATGCCCATGCCCCAGCCCGGGATCGGAGTGGGGTGAGACGCACCAGCGCTCCCCTGCGAGCCCGCGGGCGGCGCCACGACCGGGGGAGGCTTTGCTGACTGCGCATCAGGTGCCGCCTCAGCGACGTCAACCGTGGCCGACGGCGCTGGCCGAGCTGGTGGCTCACAGGCGGGCGGAGGCCCGCAGCCTGCCGCTACCAGGGCGGACAGCAGCGCACTGAGCCGGGCCATGGCACGCACGGCAGAAGATCTGAATGCCATTCGCGAAGCATACCGCGCCTCAGCGCTCGACCAGCAAGGTGCTACACATCAAGTTGCCGTGGCGCACGATCTTCTCGCGCGCCCGCTCGAATGTGCCAAGCTCGCCGAAGGTCGCGGCGCCGACGAAGGGCGCTCCGCGGATCGCCGTGTGAAAGAGCCGGGCAACGTCGTTCGTCTGCCGCGGGATCTGTCCCACACAACCGCCGCAGTACACCAGAACACCGCCCAGGAGCTGCGGATACTCTCCGTGCGGCAACGCACGGTCCACCGCCTGCTTGGTGCGCTCGAGCAACGAACCCGCAGTGCCCATCATGCCTTCTATCTCTTCGCCAACGGGCATATCCGTGAAGAAGCTCACCGAGCCGTCTGCGTGCACGTAGTGCGGGTGAGACAGCAAGAAGCGCGGCACCCCGTGGGTCCGGTCCACGACCCGCCCCACGGGCGACAGCGCCGTGGCCTCCAGGGCGACACCTCCCGCTTCGCGCAGCTCCGCGAGTCGACCCCCCATCCACTTGTCGAGCACCTCGGCAGCTGGACGATGGTCGATGGTCTGCACCAGGCGCCCTTCGGAGCGAGTGATGCGACCACGCTGGCGGGTGCTGAAGTAGCCGCTGACGAAGCTACCGAAGAGCTGCTTCCTGGTGCGCAGGCCGATGAGAAGTACGCCCGAGTCGCAGACTCGCCCATCGGCAAAGACACGCCACTTGCCGCTCAGATCGTCGTCGGCAGCGCTCCCTCCATAGGCAGGGACCTCACTCAAGCCAGCTTGAGCAATCCCCATCAAGACCTGTTCTTCGAAGCCCGGCGTAGCGTGAACCAGCAGCGCAGCTGGCAGATCGGCGCCTCGCACCAAATCGCTCGCCGCACCCTTCACCATCCCCGCGCTCCCCGCGGCGGACGTCGGAACCAGGCGATGCACCAACTCGACGTCATCGGATGCTTCGATGAACAGGCCGAACGCGCCCCTCCCAAAGCCGGTCGGAGTGAACACCCCCTGAAACGAGGTGGTGCCAAACACCGACGCACCGGGCGCCGCACCGCGTACGAGATCCATCACCCGAGACAGATCCTGATCGATGGTGGAGTAGACCAACACCGACGTTACACCACGAACTCGCTCGAGTGCGTCATCGATCTGTCGCACGTACATGGGCCCTCCAGTCTCTCGCAAGGCATCCGCCAGCGAGGCTCCAAGAGTGTAATGTCTGTGCGGAAATTACAAGGACAGCTGGCATACGCGTCCGCATAGCTTAGGCCCCAGCGCATAGCTTAGGCCCCAGAGCGACGCCGCCAGCTAGGTTGCGGCGTGGACCCACTTCCAGGAGGGTGTAAGCCACACCAGTCACCGGGATCGGCACCGCACTGTGAGCAGCAGCGTGCGCCGCGCTGACGGATAGGCACCCTATCGCGGCGACCTCCGGAAGCCGCGGGGCCCTGGGGTGGCGACTTTCCACGACTCGAATCGGTGGGCCGCACCGGGCGCAGTCGACCACACAGCTACCTACGGCGCGGTCATGGCCCAAACGAATTTCGTTCGGCGAGATGACAACGAGCGCCGCCAGGCGCCACTAACGGCCACACACACAAGACGCGTAAATTGGGGCACAACCTGCAGAGGTTGTGCGGAGCCGCCAACGGTCCTCTTCTTGCATTTCTTCGCTGCGTGACACCGGGGACGCGTAGCGAGCTGTCCATCCAGCACGCTCACCCACGGCGTGCCGCAGCGCGGCCGGATCAAGCAGCGCGGCCGGGCGACGCTTCTCCGCGCGGTAATAAGAAGCTTGACCCCGTCTTGCTGTTGGGCGGCGCGCTGGCACTCGGCGGCACCGCGGTGACCCATCCGGGCTGGTTGGTGCTGGCGCTGGGATCGCTGTTCGTGCTCACCTGGCGCTACACCGGTTGGGGCGTGCGAGCACTGTTGATCCCCTTCGCCTTGTGGGGTGCGATCCAAGCCCGTCATCAGGTGATGGAGCACCAGCGAGCCTGGAACCTGGCGCGGCAGTGGGTTCGGCCTGGGGCCAGGTGCCTGGGCAAGGGAGAGGTCGAAGCATCCCCAGTGCTTCGCGGCGATCGTCTCGGGGTGAGTGCGCGACTTCAGCTCGAATGCGACGGCTCGCGGCTACCGCGGCCGCTGTTGGTCCGCCTGTATGGCGGCCCGAGCACGCTGGGCCGCGGCGATCGGATCCGCGTCGTGAGCCAGCTCTCTCCGGTCCAGATCTTGCGTAACCTGGAGCTGCCCGACCCGCGGCCTGGCGCGGCCCGAAGCGGCATCAGCCTGAGCGGATCCGTGCTGTCCCTGAGTGTGGAACGCACGGGGAGTGGCGTCACTCACGCCATCGACCGCCTCAGGGCCCGAGCCCGTCAACGCATCACCGAGACCTTCGATCCATTGGCCGCACCCATGGCCCGCGCGCTGGTCCTGGGCGAGAACGACCTGGACGCGGAAGATGACAGCGCATTCCGGAAAAGCGGCCTTTCTCACCTGCTGGCGGTCAGTGGGACACACCTGGTGTTCGCCGTGGTCAGCCTCATCACCGCGCTGCAGGTCCTGCTCACGCGCCTCACGTTTATTTCCTCGAGGTATCATGTTGGCCGTGTCGCCGCGTGGGTCGGTTGTCCCCTCGCGCTGGTCTACGCAGACTACGCCGGCGGCAGCGGCTCTGCCTGGCGCGCAGCATTCATGCTGTGCGCGGTGTTCGCGGCGCGAGCGCTGGGCCGACGAGCAGGTCCCGCCCGGAGCCTGGGTTGGTCACTCCTGGCGGGGGCGCTGTTCGATCCCCTGGTCTGCTATGACGTGTCGTTCCTACTCTCAGCCGCTGCCACCGTTGGCCTGGTGTGCATCGGCTCCCCTGCTCTCGCGTGGGCAGAGACCTGGCGGATCACCAAGCGGAGCAAGGTCGTTGGCTACTTGACCGCGTCCATTCTCGCGACCGTCGGCTCGATGCTGCCGTGCGCGCCGTTGCTCGCCGTGTTGAGCCCCGACCTGACCCTCGCGGGAGTCCTGGCCAATGTCGTGGCGGCTCCGCTGGGAGAGATCATCGCCCTCCCACTTTGCCTTGCTCATATCCTCGCGGCACCTATTCCCATCCTCGAGCAGGGCATGGCGAAGGCAGCGGGTGGAGCGCTCCTGGTCGTACGGCAGGTCGCACACTGGAGCGCTGAGGCGAGATCGATGGCCTTCGCTGTGCCCCCACCGACCGCCCTGCACCTGTGGGTGCTCGGTTCATGCGGGAGCGGCGCACTACTGGCCGCGTGGCGGCGGCGCTGGCGCCTCACGGGGCTTTGGCTCTGTCTTCTCGTGGGAGGGAGCATCGCCGCTGAGGTGGTGGCCCGTCGACGAGCCCGATCGGAAGGTGAGCTTCGAATCGCGCAGCTAGACGTCGGGCAAGGCGATAGCGCGCTCGTAGACCTTCCTGACGGGCGGCTGATGCTGATCGATGGAGGAGGTTCCGCCCAAGCCAGTTCCGGCTTCGACCCGGGACGCCGGGTGATCCTCCCGGTGCTGCGAGCCAGGCGCGTCGGTCGCATCGACATCGTGCTGATCACGCACCCACACCCAGATCACTACGGCGGCTTGCCCAGCGTGTTCGCGGAGACTGACATCGGAGAAGTCTGGGACAGCTCATTTCCCGGAGGCACTCAGTATCGACGGCTCCTCCATCGGGCTCAGCGAGTGCGACACGCCGAGGAGCTGTGTCAGAGCTACCCAGCCGGAGGTCACGAAGCCGCGGGCTACGCGCTCGAGGTCCTGGGGCCATGCCCCGGTTCCCCGGAGCTCGGCGCGAACGACAACTCGATCGTGTTGCGTATCAGCGCTGGCGGGCAGCGATTCCTGTTCACGGGAGACGCGGAGGCAGCTCAAGAGGCCCAGCTCTTGGAACAACACGCAGCTCATTTGCAGGCGACCTGGCTCAAGGCGGGCCATCACGGCAGCCGCACCTCCAGCAGCACTGAGCTGCTGCAGGCAGTGAGACCACAGCTCGTCGGCATCTCCTGTGGCGTTCGCAACGGCTTCGGGCACCCACATCAGGAAGCGCTCGACCGCATCCGAAACAGCGGGGCGGTAGCCTGGCGAATCGACCAATCCGGCAGCCTCCAGGTCGATCTGATCGGTGGCCGGCTGCGGTATACGGGCTTCGCCTGGGGCGGACGCCCAGAGTTCCTGCCGCCAATCACCGCGCCGCCAGCCAAACGGCTGCCGAGGCCCAAAAGCTCGCAGGCCGGGTTTGACGGCAGCTCGCGCGCTCGGTAGCTGAAGCAATATGACCGAGGGTATCGAGACCATCTTCACCGCCGAGCAGATCCGGGCTCGAGTCAACGAGCTAGGAGCGGAGATCAGCCGCGACTACCAGAAGCGCAGCCTCGTGTTGCTCTGCATCCTCAAGGGCAGCTTCGTCTTCGCAGCAGACCTCGCCCGGGCGATCGAGTTGCCACTGCGCATCGAGTTCATGGGGGTGTCGAGCTACGGCGAGGACACCAAGAGCTCCGGCGTCGTGCAGATCACTCAGGACGTCAGCACGCCGCTCGCAGGGGAAGACGTCTTGATCGTCGAGGACATCGTCGACACCGGTCTCACGCTGCACTATCTGCTGCAGCAGATCCAAACCCGCGGGCCAGCCAGCGTGCGTATCTGCTCGCTGCTCCACAAGCCCGCGCGCGAGATGAAGAAGGTCGCGATCGACTACCTCGGCTTCACGATCGAGGATCGTTTCGTCATCGGCTACGGCCTGGACTGGGCCCAAAAGTACCGCAACCTGCCGTTCATCGGCGAGGTTACCAACCCTTAGCTCATTCCGCGCGGTACTATGACCCACGCTCAGGGCCTCCCCCACTTTCCCGCTTTCGAGAAGCTACGCGGCTCCCAGGTGCTGATCACCGGTGGTGCGGGCTTCATCGGTTCCCACCTCGCGCGCCGTGCCAGCGCGTTGGGGGCTCGGGTGCGCATCCTGGACGACCTCTCGGGCGGATTCCTCGAGAACCTCGAGGGGATCGAATACGAATTCTTCGAGGGCTCGGTCGAGGACGCCCAGCTGGTCGACCGCGCCTCGACCGACATCGACTACGTGTTTCACGAAGCGGCCATGGTCTCGGTACCCGAGAGCGTCGAGCAGCCTGCCCGCTGCTACAGCATCAACAACCTGGGCTGCCAGCACGTCCTGCAGAGCGCTGGCCGCGCCAGAGCCCGGCGCGTGGTCCTGGCCTCGAGCGCGGCAGCGTACGGTCAGACTCCCAACCTGCCGAGCAAAGAGCGTGACAGCGCGGACTGCTGGTCGCCCTATGCTGCCAGCAAGGTTGCGGCGGAGCTGATGAGCCAGGCTTGGGGGCGAGTGAGCGGCCTTTCGAGCGTCAATCTGCGCTACTTCAATGTGTACGGTCCACGCCAGAACCCGAACTCTGCCTATGCCGCGGTGATCAGCGCATTCGCCAAGGCGTTGATCGAGGGCCGCCAACCAACCATCTTCGGCGATGGTTCGCAGACGCGCGACTTCACCCACGTCGACAATGTCGTACTCGCAAATTTCCTTGCGGCAACCCATGAGACGGCTTTCATGGGAGACGTCTTCAACGTCGGCCTGGGGCGTCAAACCAGCCTCGTCGACCTACTGGACGCCATGTGCCGTACTCTGGGCAAGGACGTGAAGCCGAGCTTCGGGCCGCTCCGCGCGGGCGACGTCGCCCACTCGTGCGCAGACATCAGTCGAGCGGCAGAGGCCCTCGGGTACTCGCCCTGCATCGACTTCGAAGCGGGCCTGGCGGACACGCTCGAAGACTTCAAGCAGCAGTACTCAGCAGCATAGCCTCGGGGCCCGCAGCGCCGCTGAACGTCAGGAGCGCTTTCTCAGAGCCCCGGCGCTGGGTGAGATATCCTGGCGCGATGGACTCCCTCGAGACTCGCATCGCCAAGCTGGAACGCTCCAATTTCCGCCTCAAGCTCCTGGTGCTCGCAGTACTGGCCCTGTTCGCCGGATGTCAGGGCACTCATCCGACCGCCAGCTACGAGACCGTCTACGCCCGACGCTTCGTCGTGGTGGACCAGGCCGAGAAAGAGGTCGGGCGCTTCGAGGGCGCCCAGTCCGGCTCCTGGCTCCAAGTGACCGGCGGTGGCAAGCAGCTCAAGCTGGACAGCAGCACTCAACTGAAGAAGTGAAGAGCATGTCGTCGCTCCACGCACCCCACACGTGGCTCATTGAGACTCGAACGCCTCAAATTCGCTGGAGCCATCATCAGCCACGTCTGCGGGCAGCGCGCAGCCGATCCAGCCGCTCGCCGATAGCCTTCTCTAGCCCCTGATCGCTCGGCTCGTAGAAGCGCGCTCCGTCGAGCGCTTCCGGGAGGTAATCGGCATCGACCCAGCCACCCGCGTGGTCGTGGGGATACTGATAGCCCGCGCCGTAGCCCTCTTGCTTCATCAGCTTGGTGGGCGCGTTGCGCAGCGACATCGGGACCGGTAACGCACCGTGGCGCTTGATCGCTTCGCGAGCAGCGGAGAACGCGCGCCCCACGGAGTTCGACTTGGGGCAGCTCGCCAGATACAGACAGGCGTGAGCGATGGGGTACAGGCCTTCAGGCATGCCCATACGGCGGAAGGCCTGATCGGCGTTCACAGCGACCATCAGCGCGCGCGGGTCCGCGTTGCCCACGTCTTCGCTCGCAAAGATCATCAGGCGCCTCAGGACGAACAGCGGGTCGTCTCCAGCTTCGAGCATGCGCATCAACCAGTAGATCGCTGCATCGGGATCCGAGCCGCGCATGGACTTGATCAGCGCGCTGACCACGTTGAAGTGCTCTTCGCCGCTCTTGTCGTAGAGCAGCGTCGGCCCGCCGATGGCTTGCTCGACCAGATCCAGGTCGATGTCCTGCTGATCGGGATTGCGCAGGGCGGCGGCGGTCTCGAGCAAGCCCAGGGCCCGCCGCGCGTCACCTTGAGCGGCGGCGGCTATCGCCTCGAGCACCTGGTTGCTGGCGGTTGGCGCGGCTCCTGTTGCTGCGAGACCGCGCTGCTCGTCGGTCAGAGCCCGCTCCAAGAGACGGACGATGTCCTCGGGCGGCAGCTGCTCCAGGCGAAACACGCGACAGCGACTCAGCACCGCCGCGTTCACCGCGAACGACGGGTTCTCCGTGGTCGCGCCGATCAGCCGAATCGTACCGTTCTCCACATGGGGCAGGAACGCATCCTGCTGGCTCTTGTTGAAGCGATGAATCTCATCGACGAACAAGATCGTGCTCTTGCCGTGATAGTCCCGACGCTCTCGGGCCTCCTTGATGATCGTACGCAGCTCGGCGACGCCGCCCAGCACCGCGCTGAATGGAACGAACTCCGAGCGCGTCGCCTCGCTGATCACGTGGGCCAGGGTCGTCTTCCCCGAGCCGGGCGGCCCCCACAGGATCATCGAGGGCAGCCGGTCATCGCGGATCGCGCGCGCCAGCAGCTTGCCTTCACCGATCAACTGCTGCTGGCCGACGACCTCCCCGATGGACCGCGGGCGCATCCGATCAGCGAGCGGC
>JAUILJ010000911.1 GCA_030433055.1 Polyangia bacterium | reverse complement strand
GGATCTTTGCTGCGCTGGTTGAGTTCAGCTCCGGGCTCGCCTCGGCGGGCGCTTCGTCGACGCACTCTGCGACGTACACGGCGCCACTCGCGCCGGCACCGAGCACCGCTTCGATGCGGTAGCGGCCGAGGCGATCACCGCTGCGCATGCTCGGCTTCGGCTCGCTCACGGGCTGGCTCCGGCATCTGCGCTCGCGCTCGCGCTCGGGGTCGGGGCCGGCAACACATGAGTATTCTCAGCTGGGCGACACGCGGCGATCAGCTTGGGGCTGAGCTCGACGGGATCGAGGCGCGCGAGCGGGTCGTTCTCCAGCCAGGCCTTGCAGGCGGCGGTCGCGAGGCCCACGGCGCCCAGCGCCGCGTACGCTTCCAGCAGCTGGCGCTGGATGGTGGCTACCTGCGGGCGCGAAAGTTTCCCCATGGCAAGGAAAGCCCCGCCGCGTCGGATGGCGTCGACATAGCGGCCGCCCCTGACGTCCCCCAATAGTGAGGGCAGCTCAGACTCGACCTGCAGCTGGGCATCTCGGGACTGACCTTCGGACTCACCAAGGCGCGCTTCTGCGGCGACGCCGGCGTACTCTCGCCCCTCCTTGGTGAGCGCGAGGTCCGTGAGCGGAACCAGCACGACGTCGCCGCGCTGCAGCTTGCGTCCGCCGAGGCCGTTGTAGTGGTCGAGCACCCAAGCTTTGTTGCGGTCGCCCGTGAACTCGTAGGCGATCTTCACGATGTCATCGCCGTCCTTCACCACCACCCGCAGGTTGAACGGCACGATGATCTCGGAGCCGTCCTTCGGTGCGAGCCAGGGGGAGGTGTCGTTGGCTGCCGAGAACACTACGTCGCGGTGCTTGGCGCCGAGCAGATCCTCCGCCAGGGCGGGCCAAGTGTCTCCTGCGACCACTCGCCGGTGACCCAGCGCGGGCACCTCCAGGCGCATCCCGGGGACGATGCGCGTGCCGCCTTCGAGGTCGAGCCCGTTGGCCGCGACCAAGATCTTCTCGTGCTGAATGCGGCCGTACATACGCTCCGCGACGCTCGCGAGCGTGTCCTGGGGCCGCACCAGATAGGTGAACGCTGCTGCAGGTTGCGTCACCAGCGCCGCCATCAGCGCCAAGGCGAGCGCCCCAAGGCGACCTCTGCGTGCTCGTGCTGGGTTGGCCTGAGCCTGAGCTGCTTTTCTGCGCTCGCGCTTCACGGCCGAGTTCTAGACTCTTTTCGCGCCGGTGGCAGTGAACTTTGCGTGGAAGCCTCGATCGGCACGCGCTTCAGTAGGTCCTCCAGCTCTCGGGCGTTGGCTGGCCGTTCCGCTGCACGTTTCTTCAGGCAGCGCATGACGGCTGAGTCCAGCTCCTCCGGGATCTCCAGCTCGGGATAGCGTTCACGCATCGGCACCGGAATGGCGCGCTGGTGCAGCTCTAGGAGCTCCCTGCGCGTGCGCGCCTGGATGGGGATGTCTCCAGTGAGCGCCTCGTACATCAACACGCCAAACGCGTAGAGATCTGAGCGGGGTTCGACGGGCGCACCGATGCACTGCTCCGGAGACATGTACTCGGGGGTGCCCAGGGTGTAGCCCTCTTCGGTCAGCGCCTCGGCGCTCGAGAGCTTGCTCATGCCGAAGTCGAGCACCTTCACTGAGCCGTCATCGCAGATGAAGATGTTCCCTGGCTTCAGGTCGCGGTGCACCACGCCCAAGCGGTGAGCGGCGTACAGCCCCCGACAGACCTGGATGAACCAGGGCACCGCGGCTTCTGGCGACACTCTGTTGTTCTTGCGCAGCAACTCCGCGAGGCTCTTTCCACGCAGCAATTCCATGACGACATAGATCGAGCCGTCGGGCATCTGATCGAGGTCGATGGTGCGGATCACGTTGGCGTGTTCGATGGAGACCTGCACCTGGGCCTCGCGACGTAGGCGCGCGATCTCCGCAGCGTCGAGCGCGGCGGCTCCGCGGAGCACCTTGATCGCGACCTGCGAACCCAGGGCGATGTGCTCTGCAGCGTACACCGCGCCTATCCCGCCGGAGCCGATCTTGCGCAGGATGCGGTACTTTCCACCCAGCACCGAGCCCATCAATCCGCCGCCCGTCGGCGCGTGTGTCATCCCGCGCAGCTCGAGGCCGCGCTCCAAGGCGGCGATGCGGTTCTTTTCGAAGGTGCGTGACACGCGCTCGCGACGTACTCGGTCCATCAGGCCGCCGATCACGCCACCCAAGCCTCCCCCGACGACCGCGCCGATGGTCGTCGCGAGCCAGCTACCGCTGAAGGCCACGGAGCCACCGCACACCACCGCGCCTGCCACCGCCGTCACAGGTAGCCGGGTGGCGGCGCTCGGGGCGTCCCAGCGCAGGTGATAGGTACAACTTGCGTCACCGTCCGCCAGGCACGAGGTCGAGCTGATCAGGGCGTCGGGCAACCCCCAGAGCCGCGGCACGGCGGCCAGCTCAGCTTGCCGTGCGATACACAGCAGGCGGTCGTTCTGGGGCGACTCCGCCTCGGGGCGCGGGGAGTAGATCACCTCTGCCTTGCCCGCGCCGACCTCGTTGAGCGTATACGTCCCAACGCGCGTGGTCTCCGCGGCGTGCGCGGTCAGGTAGCGGTAGGCGTCAATGGGCTGGGACGACACGCGAAGCAGGTTCACGTAGGTGCCGAGGGTCTCCGGGTGAGTCATCCACTCACCTCGGTTCCGCACGGCATCATCTCCGAGCGCAGTGCTCAGCGCCCGCAGCGCGCGGCGAGCCGCAGGCACGCTGATCCACTCCGTCTCGTCGTCGAGCACCATCGGTGACAGCCCAACCGTGGACAGCAGGGCCCGCGCCGTCTTCTCCCCTCGCTGATCACGCAGTCGCAGCAGGTACGGCTTCAAAATAGCGGCGCGCAGCTCCTCCTTCCCGCCTCCGGAGTAGGGGATGCTCTGCATGCGATGCCGCGAAGAGCTGGGAGCCTTGCTGCTCATCAGACTCCCCAGCATACAAGTCTGGCGGCCAACGCACAGCAGGCTTCGGCGGCGCCTGCTCGGCGTGGTGCTGGGCTATCCACTGCCCGAGCCGAGTGGCCGCGCTCCAGCGGGGTTTCTTGGCACTTTTTCACCGTTCGCGTGCTTGCCTCGGGCACGCGGAGCGCGTCGAGGAGCGCGGTTCAGTCGAAGACCTTGAGGATCACCCACAGCGGATAGCTGCATCTCGGCGGTGGCCTGGTTGGGCAGTGGGGGTCGGGTTCGTCTGCCGATGGGGCAGCTCCGGGGTCGGTTTCGCCCGCTGGATCGGGATCGGGGGGTGAGGCGCCCTGGTCGCCAGCGCCAGCGTCCGCGGGTGTTTCGCTCGCGCTTGGGCTCGCGTCGCTCGGCGAATCCGCTGCGACTTGGAGGGCTGCAGCCTGATCGGACGCTGCAGCCTGATCGGACGCTGCAGCCTGATCGGACG
>JAUILJ010000910.1 GCA_030433055.1 Polyangia bacterium | reverse complement strand
ACGCGCTGCCCCAATTGGCTAAAGAAGTGCTGGTTGGTGGTCGTGTTGCTGCTGCGGCTGCGCAGTGGATGACGCGTCATTCCATCGGCTTCGTACAGAAATATCACATCCAAGTCGCTGTGATAATTCGGCTCGCGCCCACCCAGCTTGCCCATTGCCAGAATGATCAATTCGCAAGGCGAATCCTCGCGATCTCCATCCAGGATCGTGGGTGTGCCAAACCGTTCGACCATTTTCTGATATTCACGCGACACGATGTTCTTCAAACAAACTTCGGCAATGTCCGACAAAACACGGTGCGTGTTGCGAATATCTTCCTTGCCGAGAATGTCACGGACTCCGACTCGCAAGTGCAGCGAGTTCTTGAAGCTGTGCAAGATCGGCACCATATCCTCGGCGCCGCGCGACAACTCGTTCAACGCGTTTTCCAAACTTTCCAGTGTTGGCAATTTGTTCAATACCAGCGAGTCCATCAATTCGTCGATCATGCCAGGATTGCTGACCAGCACATTCGAGAGCATCGGACTGGAAGCACACAGACCGACGTAAAGTTGCAGCGACGGTTCGTTGGCGCTGAACAGTTCCCACAACACGCCCTTGCCGCCGAGGGAGTCGCTCACCTTGCAGAGGTTCAAGAGCGTGGCGTCGGGATCCGGGCGCATCGCCCCATGCAGACGGGTGGGATCCGCCATCACCTGAGTCTCGTCGTCCTCCAGCTCGGCGTCGTCGCTCGGCATCCAGCCCGCGACGTCCTCGCTCGGCATCTGCGCCAAGAGCGTGCTCAAATCTGCCCGAATCGTTTGGTCGTCCGCGCCTTCACTGAAATCGGGCAGCTCACGCTGCGCCGGTTTGGACGCGGGCTTGGGAGCGGGCTTTGCCGCAGCATCCGGCATGACCATGGTGCCGCCGAGCTTGCGCTGACCGGGCCGTGGGAGCGAACGCGGCGCCGCTGGTGGAGACTTCCCCACGGTAGCGGGGCTCGGCACCTTCGGTGACTCCAGGGTACCACCGCGTGCTGGAGCCGGCTTCAGCGAGCCGAGCCCGATTTGGGTCACTCCACTGCCCCGACTTCGAGGGGTGGCCGGAGGTCGTGGTCGGGTGGAAGACCGCATCGGCGCAGACGAGCGGGCGCTGGGCGCTATGCCAGGTGACGTCATCATCGGCGGCCGAACCGAGTCTGGGCGCCGCGCCGGTGCACCCGCCGGGTTGTAAACCGGGCTCTCCTGGGTGGCGGCATCGGATGGCATTCGAGGGCGGGGCGGAGGTGGCGCGGGCAGCGACGGCGGTTTCCCCGGGGGAACGGATGGCGCTGGAACCCCGGCCCCAGCGCGCTCGGTAGAGGCACTGGCCAGGCTATCCACGGCGGAAGACGCCGGACGACGGTGTGGTGTCCTGGGCGCGAGCTGTTCGGTGAGCTTCCCACCAAACGGACTCGCTGAGCCGTCCGTGGCGCCCCCCTCCTGAGCTTGCAACCACTGCTCGAGCGCCGCGCGGATCGGCTCCGCGCTGGCGACCCGCTGGACTCTCGCCGTGGCCAGCCCCTGAAACAGGATCGCGCGCAACTGCTGGTCCTCGATCCCCGCCAGATACAGCTCGTCTGGCGCACCGATCCCGGAGCGAGCCGGCGGCTCCCCGACCAGGGTGTAGTAGAGGCACGCAGCCAGCGCCCAGGCATCGTCGCGCGCCGAGGGCCCACCCCCCGCGTTGCGCTCCGGACACCGAAACGCCGAGGGGCCGCGACGACCTGGACGAAACGCTAGGCGGGTGCGCTTGCCCAGCAATACGGTCTGCGGCGTGACCGACCCGTGCACCGCGTTGCTGCGGTGAAGATGCGCGAGGGTCGCGGCGACGGGCAGCAACAGACGCACGCCCTCTGGGCCCGGGCGCGATCCGCGTTCGCTCACTGCGTCGCTCAACGACGCACCGCCGGCTGGCTCACAGGCGACGAGGAACTCCCCGTCGAGGCGCACGACTTCCACCAGCTCGAGCAAATCGGGACCATGGAAGCCAACGACGGCCTCCAAGCCGTCGGCTTCGCGATCGTCCACGCGATACAGCACGACTGCGGAGTTCGTTCTCAAATCGGTGGCCTGAAACGCGTTCTCCGCTTCATCGACGCCGTCGATTCGGTAACGCGCAACCAGCACCACTCCTGGCTTGATGGCCTCGGCGGTCACGGTGGCGCAGCCTACATCGGCAAAGGCGCGCGTCACCCTCGAATTGCCGGTCAATCTGTCACTCATGGCGCGCGTCGCTGGAGCTTTCCGCCAAGCTGACAAACCGATCGTCTGCGTGCGGCGTTCTAGGTCCACGGACCGACCCCCCCACCGGAGACCAGAAACCTCTTCAGACCCGAACACTTGATGGCTGGTCGGAGTCGCTTGCCGAGCGCCGAGTGCGGTGGCACACGCTTCGCATCCATGGGACCGGCGCGGTTCGTCTCGGGCTGCCCTCCATCGGCCAGCCGTCGCGCCCCCCGGAACACACCATGACGCTCTCACCAGGCCGTTTCGATCGCGTGATCAAATGGGTGAGCCTGGGCGCCATCCCGCCGCTGCTCTTGATTGGCTACCTCGCGCGGAGCCGCTCATCGCAATCGTCGGACCCCTCCCCCACCCCTCCGCCAAGCTCGAGCGAAGGCTCCTTGGCGGAGACGAGTGATGACTCGAGTGCTGCGGCCCCTCTCGACGAGTCGTGGCCGCCCAAGGAACGCACGCCGCGGGTCGCGCGTGCTCCAGAACGCGCGGCGGTGGATCTACCGACCGCGACCCCGCCGGCGCCGCGGCAACACCACAGCTCGGGCAAGCACCGGCGCGGCGGGCCGTGTGGAGGGCTGGTAGTTCGCGCGATCACTCACGACGACGCGGATCCTACAACCAGCGTGGCCATCGACTATGATAGCCCTGCGGAAATCAAACACGTAGGGGAAACGGTGGGCGGCTATCGAGTGAGTCGGATCGAATGGGACCGCGTGACCTTCTCGAGCGGAGGTGGCGTGTGCTCCATCACCATCAACCCGGGAGTACGTGAATCCCAGGCCGGTTCGAAGGGCGGAGCGCTGGAGCTTGCTCCAGGGGGTAAGGAGGGCCGTCCGGCGCCTGACCCGGTCGCGCCGCCACAGGGAGTTACTGGCGGCGGCGTCCCTCTGGAGATCGCAGAAGGTATCCGTGTGGATTCACCGCTCAGCGCAACCCTCGAAGGATTCGCCGTGAAGGCGCTGAAGAGCCGCGGGAAGAAGCTGCTCAAGGGCGTAGAGCTGAGCGACGTCGAAGACGCCGATGGTCACAAGGGCGTGAAGCTCTCCAAGATCAAGCGCGAGAGCCTGCTCGAGCGCTTGCGCTTCCTCGATGGCGACGTCTTGCTGAGCATCGATGATCAGCCGATCACCAGCAAGGAGCGCTTGTTCGAGTGGCA
>JAUILJ010000036.1 GCA_030433055.1 Polyangia bacterium | reverse complement strand
GTCCCCGGTGATCTCGAAGACGATGTCGAGCTACCCCCGCTGCCCCCGCTGGAAGCCGATGAAGAGCCGCCCAAGGACATCGACTACAGCGACCTGCTGAGCGCGGTCGAGGACGACATCAGCGACGACTCCCTGAACACGGAGCTCGATCTCGGGATCGAGCTCCAGACTTTGAGCACCGACGTCGACGAAGGCGAAGAGCCAGGCCCCGACCTCGAGTACGCGGCGCTCTTGAACCTGCCCGCTGCCGAGGCGGATGGTGACGAGCCGGGCGTGGAACTCGGAGACTGGGTCGAGCTGTCCTCCACGGAAACAGAACAAGACTATGGCGACGACTCCGAAGGGCCGCTGGATGCCCCCACGCTGGATCCTTCGACCCTCCCTGATCTGGGAGTCGAGACCGAAGAAGAAGGAGACTTCGGCGAGCTGAGCCTCGAGGAGCCCGAGGATCTGCAGGACCCCTGGCACCAGACACTCGTCTTCGACCACCCGAGCTGTTGCATCAGCGACGGTGCGCGCTTGCTGTGTGGAGGCGCTGGAGTTTGGAACGTCGCGCCCCCCGAACAGCTCGCCTCAGGCGATATACGGGACCTCGCACAGCTTCCGCACGGTATTGCGAGACTGGACCTCGCAGGCCGCGTGTGGCTCGACGACGACGCGCAAGAACTACATTCTCGCATCGTCCAGCTCGAACTAGCCAGCGAAGACGGCAGCTCTTTGCTCGCGCTCGGCCTAGATGGGGCGCTGCTTCAGCTGGAGCGGTTCGACGCTGCCTCCGAAGTAGCGCGCAAGACGACCTGGCGCCCACTCGTCACGGCTCCCCTGTTGACCCGGCTCGCGCACCAGAGCTTCCCGACGCTTGGAGTCAGCAAGGCCGATCGGTTGTGCCGATCCCTCGATGGCGGTGGCAGTTGGCTCGCTATCGAGACCGAGCAACCCCCGCTGGCTTGGCTGCGCAGCCATGACCTGAAGCTACACAGCCGGGGCAGCCTGATCGCGATGGGCAACGAACGGGCAGGCTTGACGCTGTCCACCGATGGCGGTCTCACGTTCAGCGAAGTCGGCCAGCTCCTCGGCCTCAGCGCCCTGACCAGCGGGCGCGTGAGTGATGGCAATGGACCTGGGTTGCGCCTGTTCGCCGCGTGCTACGACGCCACGATCGACGAGACCCGCGTCTACTCCATCGATCCCCTTGAGCTCAATGTGCACACCATCGCCGTGATTTCCCCTCGCGAGCCGGAGCAGGATCTGCGGGTGAGGGCGCTGCATTTCAAGCCCGGCGTCGGCCTGTTGTGCGCAGGCGACTTCGGCTTGATCGAGCTGGTCCCCCCCGATGGCCTGGACCCGGTGGTCTAACGCTCCACGCGCTTGCTAGCCCGACGACCAGCGCCCGAGCTGCATCGCGTAGAGTTCGGCCTCGCCTTGACGACCCTCCGCGAGCGCAGAGTCGCGCAGCCGCATCAACACGCCAATCAGCAACGGACGCAGCGTGTCGACTTCAGCAGGCCCCACGTCTTCGATCCTCGCGGAAATCAACGCGAAGAGCTCGAGGTCCTGGCCGAGGCGCTCCAAGGCGATCGCCAGCTCGAGCGCTGTGGCGTCGTCGTCGGGGTCGGCTTGCAACCGACTCTTCAGGCGCTCGATCCTGGCGTGAAGCTCCGCTGGATCCGAGGGGGGCACGGGAGTGTTGGTGTCCCGCGGGGGGTCCGCTGACGCCGCGACTTCGACTGCCGGTTCGGCGAGCGCCGTGGCCCGATACGCCGTCTGGCTCAGCTGATTCAGTGCCTCCCGTCGAGCCCGCTCCAGGCGGGCCACTTCGCCAGCTACGTCCCGGTAGGCTTGGGCAAGCTCCACGTCATGCGGTGCTCGTCGCAGCGCCACCGCGAGATGACGCTCCGCGGCCATGACGTCTCCCTGACGATCCTGCTCGAAGCGGGCGGCCTCCAATAGCCAGCTGGCCGCCCGGCGGCCGTCGATGTTCGGCTCGAGTTCCACCAGCTCGCGGAGCCGAGCGAATGCGAGCGTCGCCCCCGCAAGATCACCCAGGCGACCCCTGAGCTGCGCTTCGGTCCCTCGTGCCTCGAGCTCCTCGGGAACGCGCGCGGGCACCTGGCGAAGCCGCGCTATGGCCGCCGGAATGTCCCCCAGCTCGCTGAGCACGCGCGCGAGATCCACCAGCGCGCCAGCAGGCACCCGCTCCTGGGCCTCCCCGAGCTCGATGGCGCGCTCCAACAGCGCAGCCGCGCGGGCCCCACGACCGGCATCCGAGAATGCCTTCGCGAGGCCCCAGGTCGCCTCGGCGTCGTCGGGACAGTAGCGCAACGCGCGTTCGAAGACCTTCCCCGATTCCCTAAGGAAACCCGCAGCCAGCAACTCTCGCCCCGCGCGGAGGCAGACGATGTGACGCGCGCTGGCTCCGACCGCCGCAGCCTCGAGATGCTCGATGTCGGACATGGCCCCCTGAACGTCCCCTCGCCCCAGACGAGCCGCGAGCCTCGCCCAACGCGCGCTTGGCTGCCCTGGCGCCCGCGCCACCGCCTGGTCCAGTGCACGAAAGCGCTCGCCTGGCTCCAGCGTCAGCTCCGACAGGCGTAGCCACATCAGCGAGGCGAGCGGCGCGAAGACCTCGGCCGTCGCCAGCGCCTCCGCCGCACCGAGAGCACCACTGACGTCGCCCGCGTGGGCTAGGAGCTCCACGCCAACGACCCCCGCTTCGGCGACGGGCCCGGTCTCCACCAACAGCCCAAGCGCCGCTTCTTGTCGGCCGTCGACCCAAGCGTCAATCTCCGCTACCTGGCGCGCGAGCACCGGGTGCCGCGGTGCACGCTCCAGCGCTGCCACATAGCATTGCCGCGCGGCATCAATTGCTCCCGCGGCCAGATGATCGTCACCCTGCGTCGCGATCTCGGCCACCTCCAGCGCCCGGATGGCCCGGCCGGACGTCGCGAGGGGAGGCAGCCGCCGATCGAGTCGCACTCGGAAGCGATCCGACTCTGTCTCCAGGCCTCCCAGTCTCACTCCGGTCGCGGAGGCCGCACGCACCCCAAGCGCAGGGAGAATCGTGCGTGCAAACGTCCCTGCCAGGTCGTCAGCCCTGAACACTCGCCCGCGCCGCTCGGCGACCTTACCCAGCAACGAGTCCATCACGCGAAGCGCCGGGCCGAGCGGCGGCATCCCCAGGCCCACTCCACGCTCGTCGCTGATCACTAGGCGCGCATGAGCTTCGACCGGTGCCCACAGGACGTCGAAAGCCAGGGCCCGTGTCCCATGCGCGACGCCAACACCAATGCCGCCCGGCAATGGCCAGAAGGTCGCGCGCACTGGCTCAGAGACGCCGATCGCGTCGCCCAAGCTCTTGCGGGCCCAGCGCTCGAGCTCCGCCATGCCGAGCTCCAGCTCTGCGCACTCGAACTCGCCCCGACGATGTCGGAATACCGGCACCCCTCCAGAGAGGTCGACCGGAAACGCGAGGCCTGGAAGGCTCACCGTGAGTCCGTGCACCTTCAGCGGCCCGACCTCGACCGCTTCGTACACTTCCAGTCCAAGCGCGCCGCGGGTGAGCGTGAGACGGATCGGTGCCCGATCGACGCTTTCGGAAGCGGCGGCGGGGCGTTTCGGGGCTCGAACAGCGCGGGACAAGGGCGCTTCGATCCTATCAGTGGCGCCCCGTTTGGCGCTCCTTTCCGATGCCGAAAGCCGCGTCTCACCCCCAAACCCGCCGGGAGCGGCGTGATGACATCGCGAAGATCACGCGCGTGGTCGCTGCGTGCCTAGCGGGTAACTCGCTCTGCAAGCGCCAAAAAAAGGCCGCCCTTGGTGGGGGCGGCCTGCCTTGCGTCCGATCGAGGCTTCCGGACCTACTTCAGGAAGCGTCCTTGTCTCGCTTCTTCTTCATCAAGCGGATCAGCTCCTCCCAGCCCTTCTTCTTGAGGATGCGCTTGAACTGGCTGCGGTAGCCGCGGGTCAGGCTGCTGCCCTCGGTCACGATGTCGATGATCTTCAGATCACCCGACTCCGACTGTACGAGGTAGTCGATGCTGAGCGGCTCCTCGCGCTTGTTGGTCTTGCTCTTGGCGACGGTCCGCACGAGGTATTTGCTCCCGGACTTGTCCTCACCCTCGAAGCTCACCTGGTAGTTGAGGGTCTTGCGCAGGTTGCGTTCGTAGGCCTGCCGGACGAGGTCCTTCAGCAGGCCCTTGAACTCCGTGCGCTCGGCTTCGCTGCGCTTCTTCCAGGTGGACGAGCCGAGCGACTTCTTTGCGAGCGTGTCGTAGTCGAGGATCTCGTCGAAGACGGCGTGGATCTTGTCCTTGTCGTCCCCGGCTTTCATCAACTTCACCAGCTCTGCCTGGCGCGACTTCACGAAGGACTCGGCCTTGCCTTTGGCCAAGGCAGCGCTGGGCAGGAGGAGAAGCGCCAGTAGGGACAGGAGGGAAAGGAAACTCTTTCGGTTCATGTTCGTTCTGCCATTCATGGGTTCCAGGGGGTTTTACGCAACCCCAGTGCCAAACCTTCAAAGCCGCCCGGCGCCGCCGCGTTAGACGGCGGGGACAGGTAATCCCAATCCCTCGAAAATCAAGAGGTTTTGCCGCACCCGAGCGGCGACCTGCCCAGGGACTTTTTCGTTCGGCGCCCCTCCGAACCCGCTCGAGGAGTGTGACCTGGGAGGCGTGGTGCCCAGTTCACACCCTCAGGCCTACGAGGCGGCTTGTGCGTCTGGACTGCTGGCCCGAGGCGCAAGCACCCGGAACGTCGCGCCCTGGCCTTCGCTGCTATCGACCTCGATCTCGAAGCCGTGCTCGTCAGCGATCCGCTTCACGACGGCGAGCCCCACCCCTGTGCCCTTGGAGCGGGTGGTGAAGAAGGCATCGAACAGGCGCTCGCGAGCTTCCTCTTCGATGCCGATACCGTCGTCTTCGACCGCTAGCGCGTAGGACGCACCGCGCTCGCTGAGTCGCACTCGCACTTCATCACCCGCGCTGCTCGCTTGCACCGCGTTTCGCACCAAGTTCCAGACTAGCTGGCGCATCTGCGCAGCGTCGCCATCCACGGTGGCGTGCTCCAGCCCAAGATAGACCACGCGCACGTCGCTGACGGCCCGCCCCGACGTCGCGGAGAGCTCGACGACTTCCCGCGCGGTAATGGCGAGATCCATTGGGCGACGATCGGGCTTTCGCGGTCGCGAGAGATCCATCATGTCGGTTACGAGGTCATTCAAGCGCGATGCCTCGCGCTGGATGATCTCGCAGAGTTGCTTGTCCTCCTCTACCAGCCCGGTGCTGGTCTTCAGGAGCTGAATGGAACCGGAAATCGACCCCAGCGGATTGCGGATCTCGTGCGCCAGCCCAGCGGCGAGTCGCCCCAGCGCTGCCATGCGCTCCGCCTCCTCGGCACGCTCCTCAGCCGCCTGGATCTGTCCCCCGGCCTTCGCCAGGCGCTCTGCCAGAGTGCCGCTCAGCAGCATCACCGTGACGATGACCAGCGCGTTGAGCAACGCGTAGTAGCCGAGTTCCTTGGGCGTGTAGATGTAAGCCTGAATCGGCTGATCGGGAGGTGGTGCGAGCCAACCGAGGTGAAGCGACGCGACCAACCCGCCGTAGCACGCGATGCCGCTCACGGCGGCGATTCCTGCCCCACGGAAACCAGTGAGGATCGCGCCCACCGCACAGCTGAGGCCGTACAGCGATGCGGCCCCACTGGACGCACCTCCGGAGAGGTACGCGAGCACGGTCCAAACGACCTGGTCGAAGATCACCTGAAGGTCCGCGAGTACATCGAGGCGCTTCCCGCTGCGCAGTACCAGGCTATAGATGCCCGCCAAGACGAACGAGGCGAACAGCGTGAGCAGCGAGACCCGGGGGGTGAACTGATCCAGCACCAGGGCGTCGCCTTTGAGCCCCAGCCCGCCGAGCAGCCCCAGAAGCAGCGCCAGAAGCAGAACCCGGCCTCCGGTGAGCCACACCAGGCGCCTGGGGAGCGCCGCGCCAGCCAGTGCGTCGGGGATCCCTAAGGAAACGGCCATACAGCTTCAACCCGTCGAGCTAGCGGCGCGGAGAGGTCACCGGCCGCGTGGGAGCGTGGTCTTGCGTCCGCAGGCACGAATTCGGTGGCCGGCGCAGACGCCTCACTAGTCGCCCTTGATGTTACCCGCGAGGTCGAAGATCGGTAGGTACATCGCGGCCAGGACCACCCCAACCATGCCGCCGACACCGACCATGAGGATCGGCTCGATCATGCTGGTCAGCGCCGCGACGGCGATGTCCGTTTCTTCCTCGTAGAAGTCGGCGATCTTGTTCAGCATCTGATCCAGAGCGCCGGTTTGCTCACCGACAGCGATCATCTGAACGACCATGTCGGGGAAGACCTTGGCCTCCAGCAACGGGTCGGCCATGTTCTTGCCTTCGCTGATCTTGCGCCGCACGTGCATGATGCCGTCCTCGATCAGCACGTTGCCGGACGTCTTCGCGCAGATCTCCAAGGCATCCAGAATCGGGACGCCCGACTGCAACAGCGTACCGAGGGTGCGGGTGAAGCGCGCGACCGCGATCTTGCGCAGCACCGGGCCGATGACGGGGATGTTCAGCATCAAGCGATGCCAGAAGTACTTCCCTTTCGGCTGGCGGTAGCTGTAGCTCACCGCTGAGACCAGCGCGATGAGGCCAACGACGATGAACGGCGAGTAGCTGACGAAGCCGTTCGACAAGCTGATCATGATCTGCGTCAGCTTGGGGAGCTGAGCCTTGCCGCCGCCGAAATCCTTGAACATCCCTTCGAACGCGGGGATGACGAAGGTGAGGAGAATCGTCATCACGCCCACGGCGACCAAGATGACGATGCTCGGATAGACCAGCGCTCCGCGCACCTGCCCCAGCAACTTGGCGCGCTTCTCCAGGTACACCGAGAGGCGGGACATGATCGCATCCAAGATGCCGCCAACTTCGCCTGCCTGAACCAGGTTGACGAACAGCTCGTCGAAGATCTTGGGGTGGCGCCGCAAGGAATCGCTGAACGTCGCGCCCTGCTCGACGGACGCCTTCACGTCACGCAGCGCATTGCCGAAGACCTTGTTCTTCTGTTGAGAGGCGAGGATGTCCAGGCACTGCACGAGCGGTAGACCAGCGTCCACCATGGTCGAGAACAGGCGCGTGAACGTCACCAGCTCCTTCGTGCTCACCCCGGAGCCGAACTGGATGTTCCAGCCCTTCGTGCGCTTCTTGACCTTGACTGGATTCAGCTGTTGCTGGCGAAGCTTGGCGTTGACGGCGTCCTCGGTGTCCGCCTCCATCACGCCCTTGCGCAGCTCTCCGCTTCGCGCTCGCGCTTCCCATGCAAATTCAGCCATACCGACGTGCTTCCCAACAGGTGCGCGGCAGCGCTTCCGCTGCCCGCGCAGGGCGGTTCGTAACGAGCAAGGGTAGCTCGCACCGGGCCTGCGGGTCAAAAGCGCGGGCAACGCGACGCCCACAGCGGAGCCTGAGCCGCGCGATTGTCAGGTTGGGACGGCGCGCTTATGCCTCGACATCGATATGAGCTTCGTCATCGACTCTCACGGATCACCCTCTCCCCCCCACATCAGCCACCCCTGGTCGACTCGATTGAGCGAGCTTCTGGAGCAGCAGGTGGTCGCCGCGGGAGTCGCCCCCGGCGCGGTGATCGGCGTCGCGCGGCACCTGGGTGGGGCCTGGACACGCGCGATAGGCTTCGCGGGCCGCACGCAGCCTGAGATGGGCTCCCCGACCGTCTCGGCCCGCACGATTTACGACTTGGCCAGCGTGACGAAACCCCTCACCGCCTGCCTCGCCCTCGAGCATGCTCAACGACGGCCGGACTTCCTGGATACGCGACTCGGGGAGCTGGTCGAGGTCGCTCGGAAGGCACCGGCGGCCCACGTCACGCTGCATCAGTTGCTGAGCCACCGCGCCGGCCTGCTTGCCCACCTCGAGCTGTTCGCCCCGGTTCGCGCAGGGACCACCGTGGAGTACTCCGCGCTGCTGCGCCAGGCAGCTGAGGGCTTCCGCCCGGAATGCGTTGCTAGCGATACCGGCTACGCCCCGGTCTACAGCGACCTCGGCTACATCCTGACCGGCGCAGCGCTGGAGGCGGCTGTGGGGGCTCCGCTGTCCGAGCAGCTGGCTGGGCTCAGGAGCCGCTGGGAATTACCGGGAGTCCTCTCTGCCGCCGAGGCACTCGAGGCGGACCTGCAAGTCGCGCCCACCGAAGACGTGGCCTGGCGCGGGGGAAGACTGCAAGGCGTCGTTCATGACGAAAACGCTTGGGTGCTTCGCGACCGCGGCCTGTGTGGTCACGCCGGAGCCTTCGGCGACGTCTCCAGCGTGCTGGAGCTTGGTGTGCGGCTGGTCGACAGCTTGAAACGGACCGGCCCGCTCGACGCGCGGCTGCTGAGGGCAAGCCTCGCGCCTCAGCCGGGCGGCAGCCAGCGCCTGGGATTCGACGGGCGCTCGGTGGGCTCGTCGTCCGGTAAGCACTTCAGCGACGAGAGCTTTGGGCACCTCGGCTTCACCGGCGCGAGCCTGTGGTGCGACCCGCGGGCCGAACTGATCGTGGTGCTGCTGACGAACCGTGTTTGCCCGACTCGCGAAAACATTCGAATCCGCGCAGCCCGCCCACGAATCCACGACGCGGCGTACGAGCTAACGCAGCTGGGCGCCGTGCCCCAGCCGTGAAACCGTGGCTGGCCTCGGCTGACACGGGCCCAAAGACCGCGACGGCTCGGTACGGACGAACGAACAAACGACGAGTCGAATCCGAGATCGGGTCGACGTTGGCTCTTTTTTGGGCTTTAGTCGCCCCGAGTAAGCGCCAACAGGCAACCCTCGATGCAGCGAAACCGTTCCTCGAAACCCAGCCGAGCACCGACGATCCGAAGGGCGGCGGCTGACGCCGTCCACCGGGCCCCAGGGGCGCTCCCTTCGTCACTGGCCGATCTCGGCGCCGCGCAGCCCCAGGCGCCTCGCGCCAACTTCCTAGAAATGTTCAGCTTGCGCGCGCTGAGCTTGGCTTAACCCCGGATCCCGGGCAGGATTGTATCGCTCCCATGTGGAAGCTCTCGATCGCCGATGATCAGGCCAATACGACGGTCGTCAATCTGACGCGCGACGAGTACACCGTTGGTCGTGCGGAGGACAGCACCGTGCGACTCACCGAGCGGAACATTTCGCGTCGGCATGCCCGTTTGTACAAGAACGGCGAGGGCTGGGTAATCGAAGACCTCGACAGCTACAACGGGTGCTTCGTCAACGGCACCCGTATTGGCGGGGGGCATCGTCTCGAGCACGGCGATTTGATCCAGCTGGGCGACTACCGGCTGGAGGTGATGGATGAAGCCGTCGCCGGGGCCGGTCAGGGGAAGAACGCCACGATCCCAGCCGTGCCCAAGAGCCAAGCATTGCTCGGCCAGCCCGATCGGCTCGTGATGCTGGTCGGGCCGACCCCTGGCCTCGAATTTCCCCTCACCGAAGACGCACTCACCCTGGGGCGAGGTGAGGAGTGCCAGATCTCGATCAACCACAGCTCCGTCAGCAGAGTCCACGCGGAGATCCGCCCGGCAGGACGCGGGCGGTACGAAATCCTCGACAAGAACAGCGCGAACGGCGTGCGTATCAACGGGGTCGAGCTGCAGCGCGGTTTGGTCGATGCTCGAGACAACGTCGAGCTGGGCGACGTCGTGCTCAAGTTCATTCCGGCTGGGCAGATCTACAAGCCCGGCGCAGACGAGAGCCAGCAGATCGACGCAATCAGCCCCGCGGCGCTCGAGCGCATCAGCCCGCTCCCGGGCCTGGAGAGCCCTGCACCTAGTGCGGGTATCCCCGCGGCACTGAAGGTAGTCATCGCGGTCGTTGGCCTCGGTGTGCTGGTGGTGCTGGGAATGTTGACCTTGGGAGGCAAGTCCGAGCCCAAGGACGACGACAGCTCCACGACTCAGGCCACGGTGGACCCCGCAGCACAAGCGCTGGAGGAGGCCAAAGCCCTCCTGGAAAAGAACGATCTCGAAGGCGCACACAAGCGCGCAACCGAGGGCATCCCCGAGTCGAGCAACGCGCGCCAGTCCCCCGACTTTCGCGAGATCGAAGGCCGCTGGGCAGATTCGCTGTTCGACAAGGCCGCCGCAGAGGCAGATCCCGCAAAGCGCCGTGAAATCCTCGACCGGATCGCGAAGGCAACCAGCGTCGACAGTGCCCGACGGAAACGAGCAGCGAACGAGATCGCGAAGCTCGACGGGGACGGTGTAGACGTCAACGAGCTCCCCTCGGTGCCGAAGCCCGACACCAGCTCCTCGGCTCCCAGCTCTCCGACCTCATCGGGCGGCCTCGTGCGCAAGAACCCGTTCGGCGATACCACCGCCAAGCCAGCTCCCACTCCGAAGCCGACGTCCAATGGCAGCGCCATCGACGATGCGGCGAGCGGAGACCGCGCAAAGAAGACTCGCGCGAAGGACGCACTGCTGGCCAAGGCGAACTCAGGCAGCGCCACCAAACAAGAGCTACGCGTTCTGCGCGCGCTATGCCGGCAGCTGGGCGACGGCGGGTGTGTGGCGAAGGCATCCGCGATGCTCGCCAGCGCCCCTGAGTGATGGCGGACACCCAAGAGGTCGCGTTTTGAAGGTCGAGCCCCCCGTCGTGATTCGAGGGCCCGAGCTGCGTCGCCCGGCGCGCGTCCTGACCTCTGCGCCGGTTCTGGCCACCCTGTGTGTGCTGGGGCTCGGCGCGCTGTCCCACAGCGTTCCCGGTCTGCAGCGGGTGGCGCTGTTCGATCCGTTGCCCGAGAGCGAGGAGACGCCCGGCGCGATCCCTGCGCCGGTGCTGGTCGAGGGCGAGTCGACTCTGGAGTCCGAGACCACCGAGCGTCCTGAGCTGGCGCAGCCCGAGCATGTCGAGATCCCGAAAGGCAGTCGCGGCCCCATCGCCAGTGAACAAGGCCCCGCGCTGGAGCCGATCAACGTCGAGAAGCCGCCTGTGCCGATCGAGGATCCGTCCGGAAAAGCGCTTGACGGCTTCTACGCTGCGCTTGGGCGAGCCCAGCGCAAGCAGCCGGGGGCGATCGTTCGTGTACTGCACCACGGCGACTCCATCGTCACCTCCGACTACGTGAGCGGCACGTTGCGACGCAAGCTCCAGAAACGCTTCGGCGACGCCGGCCACGGCTTCATGCTGATGGCCAACGCCTGGCCCGCTTACTTCCACAATGACGTGAGCCGCTTCGCCTCCAGCGGTTGGAAGGTCAGCCGCATCGTCGGCCCGCTGAGCCCAGACGGCCTGTACGGATTGGGTGGAGTCTCTTTCCGTGCTCCGCCGGGCTCTCGCGCTCGCTTCGGAACCGCGAAGAGCGGCCATTTTGGGCGCAACGTCTCGCGCTTCGAGGTTTCCTACATGAGGGAACCCGGGGGCGGGAAGATTCAGCTGAACCTCGACGGCAAGTCATACAAGGTGCTCGACACCAGCGCCGAGGCGAAACAGACCGCCGTGGAGACCATCGAAGTGCCCGATGGCCCCCACGAGCTCGAGGTGGTGACCATCAAGGGCAGCTCTCGGGCGTTCGGTGTCGTGATGGAGCGGGACGTACCCGGCGTCGTGTTGGACGCCATTGGGGTGCAGGGTGCGCGGATCCGCTTCCTCGACAAGCAGGACGACGCTCACTGGGCGGAGCAGCTGCAGTGGCGTAAGCCCAACCTGCTGATCTTCGAGTTTGGGGCCAACGAGAGCGGTGACGGCTTCGCCTATCCCATGGACCAGTATCACGAGACCATGAAAGCCGTGCTGCTCCAAGCGCGCAAGGCCGTGCCCGACGCTGGATGCCTAATCCTCGCGGCAATGGACCGCGCCGAGAAGAAGGGGGCGAGCCTGCAGAGCATGGCTGTCATCCCGGCGCTGGTGAAGGAACAAAAGAGCACCGCGAAGGAAGTGGGCTGCGCCTTCTTCAACACGTACGAGGCCATGGGTGGCCCCGGCTCGATGGCGGCTTGGGTCGGGCGGGGGCTCGGTCAAGCGGACCTCACCCACCCCACCGGGAGCGGCTCAGAGGTGCTCGCCAGCTGGATCTTCCGCGCGCTGATGGCGGGCTACGACGACTACAACAAGTCGCACCGCTAGGCTTGCGTCAAGCGCGCTTGCTACCGCGGGGCAACGTGGGCGCTATCTTTCGAGCAAGAAATCTGCCGTCGCCTGCCCCAGCTTGACGTAACCCTTGGGCGTCAGGTGGATGTGATCCGGGGCGGCGAGGGGCGGGCTCTGATTGGCCCAGTCTGTGATGCTGCCGCGACCACCCATCGCGTCGAACACGCTGAAGTAGCCGCACCCGAGAGACTCGGCGACGCTCCGCTCGAGCTGATCGATGGCGACGATGCGCTCCTCTTGCCGGACCCAGTCGGTTGGACCGAAGAGCGCACAGCTTGCTTCGGGGGCCGCGCGGCGCACTCGTTTCATCAGGGCCTCGAAGTGAGCTCGGTACTTCTCGACCGCGGTGTTCGCCCCGGCCTCGTTCGTGCCATACGCGAGGATCACGAGCTCCGGTTCACGCGCCTTCAGCAGTTCGACGAAGCTCTCTTCTTCCCAGGCCAGCGCCGTAGCTACTCGCGCGCCGTTGATGCCCAACGTGTCGAGCACGACTCCAGGCTGAGAGCCTTCCACCACGGCTCCGAAGAACTCCGGCCTGCCCGACCCTGGCCGCAGGACCAGCGCCTCGGAGCTCGGGCCTTCAACGAGCGTGCGCTCGATGCGCCCCGGGTGCTTGCCTCGAACCGTTCGTGACTTCTCCCCCAGTTTCATACGGAAACGCGTGCCGGCGTCAGGCATCCGGTAGTACACCGTCCAGCGCGCGCTCCCCCGCAAGGTGCCAGTACGGGGCCGAAGCTCGAGCTTGGCATCGCCGCTGCCGAACGAGGTCCGGATCCCCGCGATGCCGAACACGCCATCCCCGGTCTTGCTGGAGGTAGATGGCGCGTGGGGCAGGTGCTGCCAGTCCCCGTCGCGGTCGATACTGAACCCGGAGTGACGGTAGGGGTCGAGCCCCAAATAGACGAAGCCAGGGCCTCCCGCCGGGGCCTCCCTGTTCAACCGTTGCCGCACGGCATCAGTCCAGAAGTCCGCGGCGGTGTGCGAGTCTCCGAGCCAGGTCACCCTGACGGCGCGCTTGCGCTGCCCCGAGGCGAGTTCATCGAGCGCCTCCCGAAAACTCGCGAGCGGGCCCCTCTCAACCGCAACCTCGCGCGGGTGAGCTCCGTCACTCCCCGCGTCCCCGATCGCCAGCGTGGCGCTCCCCGCAGCCTCGACCGCAGCCGTGGATGAGGAGGGAGCGGCGGGCAATCCAGTGCCCCGTGCCTGGGGAGTTTGGGGGGGAGGAGCGGCAGGTTCCGGCGAGCTGGTACCGCACGTCACCACCACTACCAAGCTCCCGAGCACCAGTGCCGCGTAGAGCAACTGTCGATCGGCACCAGCCGACTGCGAACGACTCACCTCAGAGGAACCTCGAACGCGTCTGCACGGGCGTCGCCCCGACCGCGATCTTCTTTCATACGCCGCTGCACATACGAGACGAGCTCTTCGATGTAGCTATCCAGGCTGGGGCAGTGGATCCCCGAGCCCCGCAAGAGCTCATCGGCGTGGGTGGTGTCGTAACGAACGTCGGTAGCCAACAGGTCCACCATGGCGCGCTGATTCTTCGAGATCAAGTTCACGCCGGGGACCCGCAGCACCGCCCTGGAGACACCACTGGGAATGAAGCGACTGGCCAGCCGCTTTCCCCCGGCGCGAGCGACCAGCTCGAACACCTGGCGCACGCTGAGCGGCGCTGGATCCGCCAGGTGGAATGTGCGCCCGAGAGCCGCGCGCTGCCGGCCCAGGTGAGCGGCGGCCCGAACGACGAAGTCGATGGGCACGAGGTTCAGTGGTGTGTCGCCACGGGTCGGTAGCGGGATGGCTACCTCGCTGGGACTGCTCAGCAGCAACAGCATCATCATGTAAGGACCATCGAGGCGGTCCACTTCTCCGGTCGTGGAGTCCCCCACGATCTGGGTGGGACGGATGACACAGATCGGCAGGTCAGCCATGGCACCCCGCGCGATGCGCTCGCCCCGGGCCAGCGTCTTCTCCACGGCGCTGCGAAAGCCCTGCCCCGCGTTCAGCTCGTGCTCGTAGACCACACCGGTCCGATCTCCGCTGACGATCGCGCTCGAGTGTACCACCACGCTCTGTAGCTCGCTGCAACAGCGCCCGAACTCGACGATCTCGCGCATCGCACCCAGGTTCACCTCGTCCGCCATCTGGCGCCCTACCCCAGGGTAGGTCACCTGGGCGCAGTGATGGATGCGCTGCACCCGGGACGCGAGGTCGCGGTACTCCTTGCCGCTGAGCCCCAGATCCATCGCGGCGGCGTCACCCTCGAGCACGACCAGACGCTGCCTCGCGGCAGCGGGAAGCGCCTCGTGGTGCAGGCGTGCTTCCTCGGCGAACTTCTCGCGCACAATGACGTAAATCAGACTATTCGCTCGACTGGCGAGCAACTCGTCCACCATCTTGCGACCGCGAAACGAGGGATAACCAGTGACCAGAATTGTCTCGTCGTACGCCATCTAAACCTGCTCTGGGCGAGCTGCTCGCCTACTGTGCACAGAAGTAGTTGCCCACTCCGAGCAGCCAGTCCCCGACATCGCCGTTGAACTGACAGAACGCAGCCGGACCACTGATGGCAGCCTGATTGCAGTAGAGCCCCGAGAGGTAATCCTCACAGTCGCCGCCATTGCCGAAGGTCTGATTGCCACACGCATCCTGGTCGGCGTCGCTACACTGCCCGCACGTAACCTGACTGCACTGCGCCGCACAGGTGAAGCTGTGATTGCAGCTCGCTGACAGGAAGGGCGCGAGGCAACGGTTGTACGCGTCATCTCCAGTGAACTGCAGCATGCAGTCGTAGCAACTGGGGTTGCGATTCAAGAGCAGCCCAAACGCAGGGCCGCAGCTGCCCTGAGAGCAACCGCTGGCCAGCTGGTTGAGATCGTCGGCGGTGCACGCGTCCGAGCGGAACGCAGGCGAGGTCGCGGCGCTGGGGCTGCACCCGGGATAAGCAGCGGGACAGGTCGAACCGTCGGTGCACGCCTGGCCCTGGCACGACTCGTTGCTGTTCGCGCAGTTCTTACATAGGCCACCAAACTGACCGCACGCCTGGTTGCCGGAGCCCGGACGGCACTGGCCGTTGGCAGTGCAGCAGCCGGCACAGTTGTCTGGCCCGCAGTGGACACCGTTGTAGCAGAAGCCTTGGGGTGCACATGCCTGGCCTCCCGCTTGGCAGTCGCTGCAACTGCCGCCAGAGGTGCCGCAAGCCTGATCGCTGCGACCATCTCTGCAGGCTCCGTTGGCGTCGCAGCACCCGTTCGGACACGTCGCTGAGCTGCACGTCGGGACGAAAGCGCAGTATCCTCCGGGAACCGAACACTGAAGCCCGGACGCGCCGCAGTTCTCGCACTGGCCGCCGTCGCTGCCGCACTGACCGTTCGTGGTACCGGGCCGACACGTGCCCGCGGCGTCACAACAGCCATCACAGTTGGCGGGGCTACATGCCGGAGGAGGCCCCTGGCATTTCCCCGCTTCGCACCCCTCGCCGTTGGCAGCGCAGTTGGTGCAGCTCAGGCCGCCAGCGCCGCACGCGTCGCTGGTGTCTCCTCCTCGACAGACCCCTGCGGTGTCACAGCAGCCGGGGCAAGTCATGGTCGAGCACTCGGGAGGCTTCCCGGCGCACACGCCCCCCTGACAGTCGAAGCCGAGCTCCGCACAGTCGGCGCACAGCGCGCCGCTCGTACCGCATGCGGTGATGTCGCCACCTGCCAGACACTCGCCTGTCGCAGAATCGCAGCAGCCATCACAGGACCCCGGGCCACAAGTGGGTGCGCCTCCCGCTCCTGACGATCCGGCGTTACCTGCGTTGCCACCCTGACCGCCCACTCCGCCGCCTGCGTTACCCCCTTGGGCGCCTGCTCCAGCAGTCCCGGCGGAACCCCCGACGACGGAGCCGCCACTGGCGCCCGCCCCTGAGCTACCCGAGACGCCACCGACGCCGCCATTGGACGCGCCTGCGGTACCGCCACTGGCGTCGTCGTCTTCCAAATCGCTGCGACCGAGGCAGCCGGTGAGCAACCCGGCCACGACAGCGGCTGCCCAGAGCATCCTGCGCGTCATCCCCACAGTCTACATCATCGGACTACGCCCCCGCGAGCCGGGCCACGGCGGGCAGCCTCAACGACGCAAAGACATACGCGCCAGCGACTGCAGCGCGCCTTGATCGGCGTCCAGGCGCATCACGCCGAGCCCGTTGCGCCGCCCCAGCGTCAGCAGGATCGGCGAATCCGCCCCAGGAGCGGTGGCGTTCGACTTCACCAGCCGACTGGGCTGGAACATCAGGGCGAAGGCGACCTGGAGCTTCGCGCGGCGGATCTGTTGCGCCAGCTCCGGGTGGGCGGCGAGGGACTTCTGTTCGTCCGCGTTGACCAGCTCGCTCAGCGCCGGGCCCGCGTCCTTGGCCACGACTGCGCGGAGCTTACCGTCCTGTACATGCCAGAGCAGCTCGAACCGTTTTGGCTCGACCTTGGCGCCCTTGGGCAGCTTCGAGGCTTTCGGCCTGAGCTCCACGCCGATGCGATCGGGCGCTGGCGTGACGTCTGGAGCCTTCCCCTTGCCGATGCTGGTCTTGATCTGTCCGAGGAACTCCTCGAGCGGCTCCGCAAACGCCTTGACGCCGAGCAGTCCCCGGCCGTCACGGATCCCCTTGTTGATTTCCCCAGAGTCGCTCACGTCGGCGGCGATGAGCAGCGCGATCTCGTCGCTCCCTGCAGCGCGCCCCAGACCAAACGCTAGCTGGTTGCCGCGCCCCTTGGCGACCTGTGTCAGCACGCCCTGCAGGCGCTTTCGATCGGCGTCGCCAAGGCGCGAATCCAGCAACTTCGCGAACGTGTCCTCGGTCGCCTTCGCGCTCTCCAAGCGACCGGTTGCGCTGCTCTGGGAGAGCAGCGCGAGGCTGGTACCGCGAGGCAACGACTTGAGCAGCGAGAGATCGCCGGTTGGCAACTCCTCGACCAGCTTCTTCGCTTCGCCGCTAGCCTTGGGCGTCACCTCCAGCTCCGCCTCCAAGTGGCGATCCGCCGGCCTCACCACCAGCTTCGCCAGCTTCGACCCTTCGACGATCGATACCAGATCATCAACCGCACTCTCGATCCCCAGGAGTGCCGCCGCGGGATCACCGAAGTCCGGCGCGCGGCCGCCGCGCGCCTTCCGCGCCTGGAGTTCCATCTCTTGCAGCTGCTCTCGACGACGCTTCCACGCCGCCTTGATCCGTGTTGCAATCGGACCCGCGAGCGCCTTCTCCGAGGCAATCGCCACGATAGGCTCCTTGGGTGCAGCCTGCTTGGTCAGCGTGCGCACCACGTAGGGACCGGCCTGATCGACGGCGGCGGGGACCGTCCCCACAATCAGGTAGTTGCCCAGTACTCCCATCCCCAGAGGCTCGGCGTTGCCAGGGTTCTTGGGGGAGAGCATGGTGATCTGCGTCTCGTCGTTGCGCTTGGCGTCGAACCTCGCGTCAGCGCCCTTCGTCACAGCGGCGATCAGCTCTCGACCGCTCCGCAGATGGGCTGCGAGCACGAGCCCAGGGTTTCCCTCGCCCACGTCCACCACTGCGCCGACGACGGGTAGGCCGGCGTCGATGCTGGACGCCGCCGTTGGGGGAAGCCCGGTGAGCGTCGTCACGAGGATGGGATAGTTCGCGGGCAGCAGAGCGGCGCCCGGCCCCGCCAGGCCTCGCAGTTCCTTCCAGGTCGGATCGGGCTGCGCCACGAACACGTCCGCGAGCAGCGTCGCTGGAGCCGGAACTGGAGACAGATCCTCGACGGGGGCTGCAGATGCCGCAGCCTTGGTGTTCGACTCGTCGTCGCATCCGATAGCTGAGACCAAGCCGAGCATGACCAGCAGCGGCGCTGACCTACGGAAACGGTTCAGGCGGCCCGCGAAGGTTCCAGAGTGTGAATTGTTCGATTGCATTGCTGTCCCTGTGGCGAGTTGCCGCCGTGCGAGGCCGATGGCTTCCGCCCCACAGGGTTAGCAGGGCTCGCACGACAGTGCTCGCGGGCGCGGGCTCGAATCGGTGCCCGGCGTGTGGGTTCTCGTCAAAGGCCACGGCGCCGTCAGCGCCACGAGACGCATCAGCACCGCTCACTGAAGTGTGGTGAGGCGCCGCCCAGCTGGGCGACGCCCTTGAGAGAACAGCCAGGCTCAGAACGGGATGTCGTCGTCCCCGCCGCCGTAGTCCATGTCATCGTAGCCGCCGCCGCCGCCACCGCTACCGCTACCGCCGCCACCACCGCCGGACGGCTCGTTGTAGCCACCGCCGCCACCGCCGCCGTAGCCACCGCCACCGCCACCACCGCCGCCGCCGTAGCCGCCTTCGTCACGACCACCGCCACCGCCGCCCCGCCCGGCGAGGATCACCTCCCGGGCTACGATTTCCGTACGGTACCGCTTCTGGCCTTCGACCTCATAGCTCGACGTGCGCAGCGAGCCCTCCACGAAGAGCCGGCTACCCTTGGTCAGAAACTTGCTGAGCGCCTCGCCCCGCTTGCCCCAAACCACGATGCTGTGCCACTCGGTACGCTCCTGACGAACGCGGTTCTTATCCAAGTAGCTCTCGCTGGTAGCGAGGCGCAGCTTGAGCACCGCCTGCCCTCCTCCAGTCATCCTCAGCTCCGGATCGGCTCCGAGGTTTCCGATGAGGATCACCTTATTGACGCTTCCACCTGCCATGTGCTTCCTTACTAAGCTTGATGTGGAGTGGGAGGGAATCGGCTAGAGGGCCCGCCGAGGCCCCTGGTGAAGTGCCTGTCCGGTGCTGCTCGCCTTCGCCG
>JAUILJ010000035.1 GCA_030433055.1 Polyangia bacterium | reverse complement strand
GCTCGAACCCCATCACGTACTCCATCCAAAGCAGCGCAGGCTTCATGGTCTGGAAGTTCGAGGTGATGTGGTCGAAGTGACCAAAGCCAAAGCGGTTCTTGCCACCCTTCGGCGACGCATGAGGCAGCATCCCGGGGTAGACCTTGGTGTAGCCTCTGCGCTCCACGAAGCGGAACGTGGTGTCGCCAAACGGCGTCGTAATGGAGAATGTCCCCAGGCGCTTTCCGTCTTCGTCGAACCAGCGTACGTCGCTGATCGGCGTTCCACCACGCTCCTCGAGCATGCGGAACGTCTTCTCCACGTCCTCCACCTCGAAGATGATCGTACCGATCCCGTCCGGGTGCTTTCTCAAGTAGCGTTCCGCGCGGCCGCCCTCGCCCAGCGGGGTGGAGCACATCACGACACAGTCTCCGGCGCGGAACGCCATCGAGCGCTGCTTGCCCTCGGCTTCGAGCTCTGGGCTGCTCTGCCCCAGCTCCTCGAAATCCATGTAGTCGACGTAGAAACGCTGGCTGCGCTCCAAGTCCCGCACGTAGTAGTGCACCGAGTCGACACGCTTGATTCCCAGTGATTCGACCTTTG
Source organism: Polyangia bacterium (assembly GCA_030433055.1). GTDB lineage: Bacteria > Myxococcota_A > Polyangia > Polyangiales > Polyangiaceae > JAHBVY01. The sequence goes on along the minus strand of JAUILJ010000035.1, from coordinate 18,333 downwards.
CCATCTCTCGCTCTCCAAGACCTCGCTGGGTCGTCATCGGCACGCCTGAGGCTGGTTCAGGCGTTGTTTCACTCTCGCGCCGCGTGGGCGCTGATCGACGAAGCAGCGCCGCGTGGGCGCAATGAACACGAAAACGTCAGCCCTCGGCTTCCGGTTGCTGATCTGGGTGGCTGACCTGGAACGCCTCGAGCTCGAGGCAAGCGGCCTCCACTGCCGACAACCTCGGATAGGCTGAGACGTCGAGGTTGAAGCGCCGCGCGTTGTAGAGCTGAGGTACCAAGCACACATCCGCCATGCTCGGCTTTGTTCCCGCAAGGAAAGCACAGTCCTCGCCCCGCACCGTCGCCTCCAGCGCGTCCAGCCCTCGCGCGATGAAAGCGGCAGACCACGCCTTGCTGTCGGCCTCGGGCGCCACACGATTCAGCTCCTGCATCACGAACAGGTTCTGCAGCGGCTGGATGCCAGAGTTGATCATCTCCGTGAGCCAGCGCACCCGCGCACGCTCCACCGGAGAAGAGCCGAGCAGCGAAGGCGCGGGTAGCAGTTCGTCCAGGTACTCGATGATCGCCACCGACTGGGCCAACCCGTGCAGCTGCAAGCCCCAGGGCAGGCTCTGTGGGGAGTCGAACTCGAAGAACGGGACCTGCTGCATCGGGTTCTTCGCGCGATACTCGTCCCGCCTGTGCTGGCCGCCATCCTTCACCAGGTGAACCGGCACGTTCGTGTAGTCGGCGCCCTTGAGCGCCAACGCCGCGCGCACGCGCCACGAGCAGCTACTGCGCCAGTAGCCGTAGAGCTTCACGCGCTCACCACCTGCTGAGCGATGCGCCCTCAGAGTCGAGCATCTCGATCTCGATCTTGTCTCCAGGCTTCATGAACGCCGTGGTGGGCTTGCCCTGCTCGATGATCTCGATCATTCGCGCTTCCGCAAGGCAAGAGATGCCCCGGGCTCGATCGTGGTTGGAGACGGTGCCGCTGCCGAGAATCGTACCCGCGGTGTACGCGCGGGTCTTCGTGATGTGCTGCAGCAGGTCATGGAAGCTGAAGTGCATCTCCGGCCCTGCCTCAGGGTCGCCGACCAGCTTGCCGTTGAGGGTGGAGCGCAGCCGGAGGTGTACTCGGCCGTCCTTCAGTGAGGCCCCGAGTTCATCGGGGGTGATCGCGAACGGCGAGAAACCGGTGGCAGGCTTGGAGGTGAAGAAGCCGAAGCCCTTCGCTAGCTCCGGGGGGATCAGGTTGCGGAAGGTAACGTCGTTGGCCAGCATCAGGAGCTTGATGTACTTGCCGGCGTCTGCTGCCTTGACGCCCCGAGGCGTATCCCCGAGGATCACACAGATCTCGGCTTCGAAGTCCAGGCCCCACGCGGGATCTGGCAGCTCGATGTCTTGAGTGGGGGCGAGCAGCACTCCGGAGCCGCCCTGATACACCAGCGGGTCGGTCTTCAGCGTCTCCGGCGGTTCAGCGCCGCGAGCTTTCCGCACGAGAACGATGTGATTGATGTACGCAGAGCCGTCGACCCACTCATAGGCGCGGGGCAGCGGCGCCATCAGCTGCTTGGGGTCGATGCTCTGGGTCTCGAGCTTCCCAGCTTCGAGGTCCGCGGCCAGAGCCTGCAGCTTGGGTGAGAGCGCGTCCCAATCATCCAGGGCAGCCTGTAAAGTCGGCGCGAGGTCGTGCGCGGAAGCGAAGCGCTCACCGCTCGAATCCACCACCATCAGCGCGCCGTCGCGAGTCCCGTTTTGGCGAGTTGCCAGTCTCATCGTTCTGCCTCCTGGCGGCTCGGCGCTGGCGTCCTGTCTCCGGAGTTGGCTACCTGGCCAGAGCCGCTTTGGACCCAACGAACTACGCCAGTTGAGGGCCTACGTCGAGTCCAGCGGCGCTGCTATTTAGTGCGTAGCCCGTGGGGTGATAACGCATCGCAGTGCACCCTCACCCCCAACAACCAGGGACGCGCAACAGCCCGGGCGCAGCAACCCCCTGGCAATGGGCGCAGCGCGTCCCGCGTTCCCCGGCGGACAGGTCCGCCACGGTGTCGGGGCAACTCAGTCGAGGGACAGGGAGGCGTTGAGCCAGTCGACGAAGGTGGCGTTACGGGGACTGGGCAGCGTATCCGTACGCTCCACGATGGAGTCGCTCACCACGACTTCCTTGCGCGCCAGGACCTCGGGGGAGGTGGTGGCGGACACCGCTGCTTGGACGGCAGCGGGCAACGCCTCCGCGGGCTCCGAGGCTTGCTCGGTCACCTCCACGTCGCCTGGGGCGGTAACCGCTTCGTTCAGGGGAGCTGAGTGACGCTCTTCGCGCTCCGCCTCGCGCCGTCGCAGCTCTGCCAGCTCTTGTCCAACCTCGGGAGGCGGCTTGAGGTTGATGTCATAGGCGCCGCTGGGACGGCTAGGCAGCGACATCTCGAGCTCCTCCGTCGGAGGCGGAGGCGTGAAGCGCACCCGAGGCCCTTGAGACTCCTGAACCTCCTTGGAGGCAGTCGGATCCAGCTCGAGGTCGTCTCCACCAACCGGAGCGTCGAGCTCCACGGTCTGGCCGAGCTGCTCCAGCGTCGGTAGCTCAGGGCGAGCCTGGCGAATGGCCGGCGACGGAACCACGTCTGCTTCGAGCAGGTCGTCGACGTCGTCCCCTTCGGGGATCTCGTGGGCGACGGTCGACTCGCGGACGAGCGCGTCTTCCAGCGCAGACTGATCCATCGCGCCTTCGCGCTGAGACGCGGGCTGCTGGCCGCTCTCAGGCGGCGGCGTTAGGGGCGCGAGCTGCTCGGCCGCAGACTGCAGCGCCTCATCCATGCTCTCGGGCGGCTTGGCCCTCGGGCTCGATATCGGGGCCGGCTCGGCTTCCGCGGGCTCGGACAGGTCGAAATCGACTTCGTCCTCACGACTCGTTGCCGCGTGCACCGAGGAGCGCTCCTCGTCGCGCCGCACCGCCGGCTGTACGCTGGAGACGTCGGCCTCGGGCTCGTCGTCGAAATCCAGATCATCGAAGGCGTCGATCGGCGGTTTCTCTGCGGAAATGCTGGACACCTCGGGGGCCGGAGAGGGAGTCGGCTCCGGGGTGCTCTCGGCGGGCTCGATCTCTGCAGCGGGCTCGATCTCTGCAGCGGGGTCGATCTCTGCAGCGACCTCGATGGCTCCAGCGACCTCTTCCACCGGCGCATCCAGCACCGTCTCGTCCGCTGGCGCAGCTGCGAAGGCAGGCTCGGGCGGCGCTTGCGGAGCAGCCGCAATTTCTGCCGCGGGAGGCTCCGGCGACACGGCGATTTCTACGTCGGGAGGTTCAGGAGAAACGGCGACGTCGATGTCGTCCTCGTCGCTGATGTCCTCGAGGATTTCGATGCCGTCGTCCTCATCCAGCTCGACGATCTCGTCGTCGTCGAAGATGTCCTCGCCAGCGAAGGTCTCCATGCGCGGACGCCCGGCATCCGCTTGCACCTCTTCGACCACTGGCGGCGGAGCGGCGAACGGCTCATCGTCCAGCAGATCGTCCACGTCGGCGGCGGCCTGATTCGCCATCACCGCAGGGGCGGGCGCAGCGCCGTTTACCCGCGGCAACGCGGCGTTCTTCTTCACTCGATCGAGCAGTGCCTGCAACGATGCGATCTTGGTGGCGTTGCTCACGCGTCACCCCCGGACTGAAGGCGGCTCAGTATCTCGCCCCAGTGCACGCCGTCATCGAGCCAGCCTTTCACGCGGTTGGCAGCGCCCTGTCCAGAAACCAGGAAGCGCACACGCTTACCCACCCGACCGAGGCATACCGAGGTCGTATTCTTTCCGTACAACCGCAGCATGGCGCCATCGAACAAACCGGCCATGAAGCTGTCTGCCCCCGTTCCAAGTGGCGAATCCACCACAGAGAACACCAGCGCCCGACCCCAGCGCTCGAAACCGAGACTGCCGAGGCCCATCAGCGCCATTTCACCGCCCAAGAACTCGAGCACCCGCTCTGGAGCTGCACTCTCGGTGTCCCCAAGCCCCGAGCCAACACGCCGCCCGAGGTCCGTGCCAAGGTGTTGCCCGACGTCGCGGCAAACCTCTTCGGGGGCACCCTCGAGTAAACGTGCCAACACGTCGGCTGGCATCACGACACGAGATCCGCCTCCAACCTGGGAGAGGATTCCGCGTCCGAGATCGAACTTCAATGCGAGCGCTGGGTCGAACTTCGCCTGAACCATAGGTGTCGAGTTCGCGGCTGGCATCAACCCGCGAAAGCCTTTGCAGTATAGAGGGGTCCTTGGTCGAACTGTCAAATCCCGGGAGACGCGGGCGCTCCATCTCCACTCGGCGTTCCCAGCGTCCGAACGCCAGTCCTCACCCCCGCCCCACCCCCTCACGTCCCAGGCGCACGCTGGCGTGGCTATTTTTCTGCGGGATCATGGGGTTAGATAAGTCGGTGCTCGCGGATAAGCAGCCAGGTCGAGTGCCGGGCGCCCTGTTCGGTGGGCGCATGGGCGCTCCTCCACCCAAGCCGCCCGTGAAATGGGACCCCTGGCTCCCAACCGGTCGTCCCAGGGTCGAGGCTCCTCGGCCGAGCCAGTTGCTCAGGAGCTGCTCCGCGCGACGTCCCGTGTGCGTGCACTACCTACCTGGCAGCGACGCTGAGCGCGTGAGTCAGGCGCTGGAGGGGCTGGTAGGCGCTTGGGAGGCGCTGATTGACGTTCAAGAGCTACCGACGCCTCTGGGTGACGAGACACTGGGCGGCGACCCACGCGTGGACTGGTACCTGCAGGGCGCGGAGCGCCTGGAGGTGCGCGCAGACGCGCCACTGTACGGCGTCCGCGATCAAGCCTCAGGCTACTGCCAGAGCCCGCTGCCCCTGGGAGTCGAGGCGGATCGCTGGAGCGTGCAGTGCCTCACGGAAGTCATCGCGCTGCGCCTCGACGCGTCGGAGTCGCCGTTTACGCGCCGCTCCATCTCGACCCAGATCTGGTGGTCAATAGGATTCCCTACGGATATCGATGCAGCGGCAATCGACGACGCACAGCGCAACCCGCAGCTGGCGCTCGGCGGCTCCGAGCTGCGACCTTCGGCGGAGGGTGGCGGCGCGCTCCTGTTCGAGTTCTTGGACGAGAAGTACGGCGCCAGCCGCTGGGGAACGATCGGCCTCAGCCTCTACGCGCTCGCGGCGAGCCTCACCGAAGGCGATGGGTGGCTCTACGACAATGAGCCGGACATCTTCGACGTGCTGCGCCATACGTTCGACGAGGACCCGGTAGAGGTCGCGAACATGCTGGCCGATTTCGCGTCCGCACGGGCGCGCCTCGGTGATCGAGACGATGGCAACGGGTTCCCCGAGCTGGCCTGGATCGGGAGCTTCGGTCGCGTTCGCTTCGACTGGGCGCTGCGCTACTCAGAGCTGCCAAAGTACGTAGCTCCCTGGCGGGCGATAGAGCCGACGGGGGCGGTGTTCGCCTTCGTTGAGCTCGACAAGCTCCCTGAGGCGCCCGAGCTGGGGCTACGGGCCAACTGGGAGGTCCCCGTCAGCTTCAAATGGAACGTCGCGATCCTCGATTCCTCGGGGCAACTGCGCAAGCAGGTCACCATCAAGTACGAGCCGCGCGCGACCCAGACCGAACGTACCCTGGTGCTGGATGCCAAACCTGGAGAAGCCTTGCTCATCACTGGAGTGAACCAAGGCGGCGTCGACCTGAATCACCCATTCGACCCAGACGTGACGCCCTTCGAGCCCCACGACTACGCGCTCTACTTGGTCGACATGGAGTAGCGCCGCCGCCAGCCAGCGCCGAGCAGCACCCCCAGCACCCAGAGACCACCGCTCGACGGGTCCGCTGGTGCATGGGAACAGCCTCCACGCGCCCTTGGCACCACGTCGACCAGGTGCGCATCCACCGCGATGGGAAGCGAGCGACTCATCAGTGTTTGCCCACGGAACCGAGTCAGCAAGCTCATGTGTTGACCGCCGCTGCCTGCGTCGGCTGCGACTCGGGCGCGCCACAAGCCTGGCGCGATGCGGGTAAGGGGTTCGGACAGCTTGCCGTTGCCGACCAGAAGGTCGAGCTGCTCCGACGTCACTTCGTCCGCGATGTGCCCGCTGGAGGTACGCAGCTCGACGTAGACCTCGAATGGCCACGCCGGGTCTGGGTGAGCAAAGGAGGGAGCAACGCTCATCCAGCTCTTGTCTGGGTCTGGATCCGCGACTTCCCCGGCGACGCCACCTTCCAGTAACTGAGCCTCGAGGGCGCCGAGCGTGTCGAGGCCCCCTGCGCCAACCTGCTGCTCGAGTCCTATCCGCCCGCTCAAGCGGTGCGCCCCAGCCTGAAGTAGCGCGCGGACCCGGGACTGGGTCAGGCTGGGGTCCCCCTCCAGCAGGAGCGCGACGGCGCCAGCGACCTGGGGAGCCGCCATGCTCGTGCCGGTGGTCACCGCGTGGAAGTCGTCGACCACCAGACAGTCGACCCCGGAGGCGCACACACCGGCCCCAGAAAAAATGCCGGTAGCGTTCGTGTGCGCGGGGTCTGCCAGGCGACTCATGGCACCGACCAGGAAGGCCCCGGGAGCGCTGATGTCGGGCTTCAGCACTCCAGAGGCGTTGGGCCCTGCAGAGGAGAAGTAGGCAGTGCCGTCCGTCGGTGGATTCTCCACGGAACCGAAGCTCGAGACCTTGATGACGCTCCCGTCACGGGTCGGCCACGAGAGACGATTGATGGTGGCCCCGACGGCGATCAGCTCGGGGTGCGACCCAGGCAGGTTGATCGTGCCCTCCTTGAGGGCGCGGGGAACCAGCGCGCCAACGCTGCCCGCGTTGGGAGACAGATCCCCATCCGACTGCAACCAGATCGAGGCCGATCCATGCCCCTCGAAGCGCAGCGCAAACGTCTCCCCCGCCTTCCACGTGCCATCCAAGACCACGACCGCGGCGTTGGGGATGCTGAGCGGGCTGTCGAGGCTCTGCGCACCATTGAAGATGGTGACGGTGAGCTCACCCCGCTTGAACGCCGCGGCGCGCCCATATCCGAGTGGAGGGATCCACTCACCCTGGGAGTCGTCGAGTCCGACCTCCAGCTCGTCGCCGGGGCGCGAGGTCACCCAGATGTAGACGCGTGCGGTGGTCTTGTCTTTCTGCGACTTGGGCGTGATTACCGGCACTCGCACGCTGGAGCTGTGCGGCACGTGGACCTCGGTGTGAGTACCCCACGGGTCCGGATACTTCGCGAGCAAGCCATCGTAGACCGCACCACTGTTCCCTGCGGCAACAACTATGGCGCGACCGGGAAAGTCATCTCCGACAAACTCAGCCAGGCCTTCCTCCAAGGCGGAGGAGCCATCGTGGGCTCCGAAGTCGGAGCCCAGGCTCAGGTTGACCACCGCCGGCAAGCCCATCTCTTCCGACCGCTCGAAGACGAAGCTCGTACCGATCAAGATGTCCGCGTCATAGAACGAACCGCTGGCACCACGATCCCCGCGCACGATGATGAGCTGGGCCTCGGGTGCCACGCCGATGTAACGGCTGGGGTCGGTGGAGAGACCGTTGCCAGCGGCCAGGGACGTGACGTGAGTTCCGTGGCCGAACGAATCGCTCGTGACTGACCGACCCATCTGCTTGGCGTCATCCAAGTCCTTCGCTGAGTAGATCGCGCAGGGCGCCAGGGTGGTGCAGCCATAGCGCTCCTCGAGATCGGGGTGCAGCCCCGCCGGGTTGCGGGAGAAATCGAGCAGCCAGGCGATCCGCGTCGTACCATCGAGGTTCTGGAAATCAGGGTGGTCGGGGTCGATTCCTGTGTCGATGACCCCAACCACAGCACCAGCTCCAGCGCGCGCGGTTTCCGCGCGAAATTGAATCGAGCGCGTCCACGCAGCAGCCTTGTCCAACAAAACGTGGCGGGGAGGCGCCCACTCGAAGCGCCAGCCTGGGTGCGAACGAGCCAGCGCGGAGAGTTCGCTGGCGGTGAGCCAGGCGCTGGAGAACTGCGGGGTCAGCGCTGTCACGGGCTTGCTGCCCGCCCAGCGTTCCTGATGACGGATCACCACGGGCATCACGGGCGCTGCGCCCCCCAGAGTGACGCCGGACACCGAAAACAAATCGTGCTCACCCAGCAGCTGCAACGCCTGCGGGGCAGCTACTTGCGCGACAGCGGGCGTCGACCACAAGGCCCCAAGCAGACCCACCAAACACGTCATACGTTTCATGGGGCCCCCTCCGCCTTGGACGCGCCACTTCCGCTGAGCAGCCCATCCACCGTGCGCTCCAGCTCCGCGATCTTGCGCTCGTCGTAGCCGACCATCAGGTCTCGGACCACCCCCTGTTGGTCGATCAAAAACACGGCCGGTAGCGCGTAGGCGTGATATGCCACGGAGGTCTTTCCGTGGAGATCCGCAGCTACAGCATAGCCCAGCTCCTGCTCCACGGCGGAGCGCACGGCGACCTCCAGGGTGTCGGTGGTGATCGCAAGAATCTCGACGCCCTGCCCCGCCCATCGCTGATGCCATTGTTTCAGCGTGGGAACGAGCATTCGGCAGACCATGCACCAGTCCGCCCAAAACTCCACCAGCACCACCTTGCCGCGATAGCCGCCAATGCTCGCTGGGATCTGGCCTTGCACCCCAACCAGGCCGCTGAAGTCGGGAGCGGGTGCGCCCACGTAGGCTTTCTCGACCAGCTGGTCGTCGCTCGGCCGCTCAGCCAAGGTGACGGCAATCAAGCGGTCCTGCCCGCCCCGACGCACTCCGAAGGCCACACGCTTTCCTGCCCCCGAAGCCTTGATCTTGGCAACCACCGCATCGGGGCTGCCCATCGTCTCGCCATCGATACTCACGATCACGTCTTGAGGCAGCAGGCCCGCTCGGGCCGCGGGCGACCTGGGCAACACCGCTGCTACCCGCACCCCTGGCTCGCTCGGTGGTGCGAGTGCTAGCTCGGCGCCCAGCCACCCCGCCGCGGCCTGGCCGTCGGGGTCCATTCCGTCGGGAAACAGCGTCGGAGGAGCGTCTTGGGGCTGCTGAACCGGCTGCACGGCGCCCGAGCATCCCGCCAGGTTCGCCGCGACCAACAGGGCCAGCGCCGAGCCAAGCGAAGTGGGAACGTGCATACCCTGCGTGGTACCATGAGCCCTTGGCTTTGGCTGCTTGCTTCCGGAGCGTGTGCGGCGGGCTGGCCGCTGCCTTGAGCCTGGTGGGGTGCGGTCCGAACCAGGACGCAGAGTGGGCAGGCAGCAGCGACCGTCCGATGGGCGCGCCAGCCGCGCCGACTCCCGCCCCGCCGGAGCCACCCAAGCAGCTGGAGAGCTGGGCTTCCGTCGCGGGGCTTTCGCCGGTCGAGCTGAGTGCAGAGCGCCCCCTGTCCCTGGGGCATGGCGGAGGCCGCTACACGTACTCCGTTCAGGCCCCGGCGGATGTCCACGAGCGTTACCTCTCCCCGGTTCGCGACACGCGCTTTCCAGCCGGGACCGCACTCCTGGAGCGCACCTTCGACGCCAAGAGCGGCGAAGCGGGGCCGATCTTCGTGATGCTCAGGCATGAGTCTGGCTGGGAGTTTCACGAGCTCGACGCCAAGGGCTTCATCCAGCCTCGGGATGAGGAGCGCTGTCGGCGCTGCCACACCGAAGCTCGGGCCGACTCGGTGTTCGGCGCTCCGTCTTCCCGCTGACCCGCCGTGAGCCGAAAGGGCGCCGTGTCGCTCGGCATCAGAAAGTGTGCCGGTCCGGGAATCATCCCCTGTCAGGCCTGGTTGGACTCACCAGACGGCGACGGCCCCAGGCTCACAGGAGTCGACGAGAGCACAAAAAGCCACGACCCCACTCGTTGCCGAATGGGGTCTTAGATGGCTCGGCTCGAGACCTTGAAAACAAGGCCGTTGAACCCTCAAGCAAGCACAAGCGTAAGAAAAAGAATCTAAGCCAAGCCTCACGCGCCCCATCCCAGGGGCAGTCAAGTCCGGCGCCTCGTCCCCTCGATTGAGGGTCAGGGCCAAAAGGAAGCGGAAACTCCAGCGCGTGGCCGTGTCAGGCGCCCGCAGCCAGCGATTCCACCCTGCGAAGGCAGGGGAACAAGCTCTTCGAGATCATCCAAGCCAAACAAGCAAGCGACGAGGGCTACGCCAAGGGGGGAACCGAAGGTAGCCAGCTCGGTCTCCGTCCCGCGCCACCTGGGCGCGAAAACGAAGGCGAAGAGCTAATCGAAGAGGAAGTGAAAGCCGTAAGGAAGGGAGGAAGAAGAAGAAACAAAGCCAAGCAGGTCCACCAGGGGACCAGACAAGTACCAGCCCCTTAGCAGTCATCGTGCCACACCCAAGCAAACCGCAAAAAACCCAAGCAACCCAATAAGATGACTGTCCGACGCCAGAGCCAGGCGCGAGTAGGGATGGCACCACTGTCAGGCCCCCTGGTGGACCATGCATTTTTTGCAGACCCGTTTACGCGGCGCATCATAGCGACGGCGGGCTCAGCCGCCTGCTTGGGAACATCAGGCAAGTAGCCACCCCCGTGGAACGCCGGCCACGTGGTGCCTGCCCTCAATCGACCTCATCAGAGGAAGCGGGCCAAGGCCGCGTCCATGTCCGCCAGCGGCGCTTCCCGCCCGGTGTACAGCTGAAACTGCCTCGCAGCCTGGTGAAGCAGCATGCGTCCGCCGTGGATCACCTGACGGCCACCCTCGCGACAATGTGAGAGCCAGTCTGTGACGAGAGGCTTGTATACGATGTCCATGACGACGCAGCTCTCGGGCATATTTTCCGCAGGGATAGGCACGCCGGGGTTGCTCTCCATGCCGACTGAGGTCGCGTTCACCACGATCTCTGGTGCGACCTCCACAGCGTCACTGAGTTCGATCGCCTCGGCACCGCCCAAGCCGGCCTCACGGATCTCGTCCACCAGCGCAACAGCCTTCGCTGAGTCACGATTGGCGACGGTGACTTGCGCCCCTGCCTTCCAGAGCCCGAACACCACGGCGCGCGCTGCGCCGCCCGCCCCAAGCACCAGCACTCGCCGGCCGGCGACCGGCAGGACCTCCTCGAGGGCTCGCACGGCGCCCCAAGCGTCGGTGTTGTGGCCGGTGAGCCGCCCACCCTCGTTCACCACCGTGTTGACGGCGCCGATCGCTCGGGCGAGCGGGTCGATGTCGTCTAGCCACGGCATGATCGCGAGCTTGAACGGCATTGAAATGCCGAGTCCCCGGATCCCCAGCGCCCGCATGCCCGCCAAGGCATCGCCCAGCTGCCCTTCCGACACGGAAAATGGCACGTACGTGAAGTCGAGCCCCAGCCTGGCGTAGGCGGCGTTGTGCATCGCTGCCCCCAGCGGAGAGGCGAACAGGGAGAGTGAACCGCACAGCGTGATGGGAGCGTCGCCAGCCATCCCGCGACGTTATCAGGCGCCCTCATCCACCACGAACGGACAAGGCCCTGCGACCACTCACAGCCGAAGCCCAGCAGAGCACCCCTCACGCGAGGCACCCTTTCACGCGGGGGCAAAGCGACTCCGCCCAGCAGAGCTGGGCTGCGAGGGCGGCTCGCGCAATGCAGTGCGCGCCCGGAAGGATTCGAACCTCCGACTTTCGGTTCCGTAGACCGACGCTCTATCCAGCTGAGCTACGGGCGCTTGGGGAGGCGATACATAGCAACGGGGGGGCGTTCGTCAAAGGCATTTTCACGGTCTCTCAAGCTGGCTCGCCCTGAGCAACTGGCCAGTGAAGCAGGCGTAGCCCAGGCGCGTCTCACCCCCGGACCGACCTTCAAAGGGAGACGATTCCCACAAAAGCCGTACTCAGCCCTCAAGCTCGCGACGCCCCTGTCCGTCTTGGGTAGCTGTGGCAGAGGGCAACGGAGTCTCCATTCGGCAGCCGTTGGCACGAGCGCTCGCTCGGCTGTCGCGACTCGCGCTTCGGAGCACAGGAGCGACCGGCGCCGGGTTCTACGCCTGCGATCAGGACCGCGGTCCTCGGTGGGTGGCGAGCGCGGGCGATGTGGGTCCACCTAGCGCCGAGCAGGAACTGATCGCGTACTGTCTGGAGGCGGGTGATGGCGAGCTGCTTGAAACCACGGATTCTCAGGGCCGCCGGGTTGCGGTGCTCGCCATGTGTCAGGTGGATGAAGGCTGCGCCGGCGCCGCATTTATCCGCATGGATTCACCCCAGGAACTATCGACTTCCCAACTCGAGAGCCTCGGCGACATCGTGGCGAGCGCAGCAGACAAGCTCAATCTGGTGCTCAGCAGCTCACGCCTCGCGGCGCTGGTGGACCACATGAACGCCGGGGTGCTCTTCGAAGGACCCGACCGCCGAGGTCAGCTGGTCAACCGTGAGTTCTGTTCCTTGTTTGGAGTGTTGCCTGGCGACGCGCTGGGATTGTTTGGCGGAGGGCTGCTCGCCAAGGCGCGCTCCTGCTTCGAGACACCAGGGGATTTCGTGCTCGCGACGAATCGCACGGTTCGGGTTGGCAAACCGGAGCAGGGTGAGCGCTTCGCGACCCGCGACGGGCGCTGGATCGAGCGCGACTACGTCCCTGTTAAATTACCCCATGGCAATCTTGGTCATCTGTGGCTGTTTCGCGATGTCACCCAGGACCTGGAAACCGAAGCTGGCCTACTGGAACGCAACACATGGCTCAAGCTCCTTCACGCCGTCGCCGAGATGGCCAACTCGACCACCGAAGAGCGCGCCACCCTGGAGCGAGCCGCCGGTCTGATCTGTGAGCACGCGGGCTGGCTCGCAGCCGCTGTTTGCCCGCTGCAGCCCACGAGCGAGCCGCTGCTGCTGCGGGCGGGCGAGACCGGCGAGGTGGCGTGGGAACACCTCGAGAGGCCGCTCGCGCCTGGTGCCCGCGCCCGGACCCAGCGCACCCTCATCGGGTGTCCGATCAGCGTCCACGGGAAGGTGGAGACCGCTCTGCGGTTCGAGGTCGCAGGTCACATGACGCCCACCGGAGCCACCCTGGAAGCACTGGCGGTGGTGGCGAACACCCTGAGCCAGAGCCTCGCGCGCTTGCGCCGCGAGCAGGAGATCCGCGAGCAGTCTCTGATCGACCCACTGACTGCGCTGTACAACCGCCGAGGCTTCATGCTCCTGGGTCAGCAGCAGCTGAAACTTGCCGCACGGCAAGGAGCATCCCTGGTCGTGTTCTTCATGGATCTGGATGGCCTCAAATCAATCAACGACGAGCATGGGCACGAGATTGGCGACGAGGCGATCTGCGACGCGGCCGAGGCACTCAAGCATAGCTTCAGGAGCACCGACATCATCGCGCGCCTGGCAGGCGACGAGTTCTGCGTCGCCTCCGTCGACCTTGGCGCTGACGACGTGCCCAGCGTCCTGGAGAGGCTGAACGGCCAACTCGACGCGTTCAACGCCAGTAGCGCTCGACCCTACCGGCTGTCGATCAGCGTTGGATACGCTGCCTTCGCCCCACAAGCACCTCAGACCGTACACGAGCTCCTGCGCACAGCGGACCAAGACATGTACAGGAACAAGCAGGCGCACAAGCGGCATATCCGCGAGGCAGCGATGGAGCGCTCAAGCGTCACGGCGCACGGGTCGTGACCTCATGACCAGAATCAGTGACCAACACCGTATGCTCGAACTGGGCAGATAGCCGGCCATCGGCGGTCACGATGGTCCAGCCATCTTCGAGCTGTCTCACGGCGGCGCTACCGAGGTTGACCATCGGCTCAATCGTGATCGCCATCCCAGCCTTGAGGCGCAGGCCGGTGCCGGACCGGCCGAAGTGCGGCACATGAGGCTCTTGGTGCATGTCCCGACCAATCCCGTGTCCGCCAAGGTCACGCACGACGCTGCACCCCTCACGCTCGGCAAATTCCTGGATCACGGCCCCGATGTCACCCAGCCGCGCTCCAGGTTTCACCGCGCGAACGCCCAAGTCACGCGCCTCTCGCGCCACACGCACCACGTGTTCGGCGTCCGGGCTCGCTCCCCCGATCACGAACGTCTGCGACGTATCCCCGTGGTAACCGTTCAGCTTCGTGGTCACGTCGATGTTGATGATGTCGCCCTCTCCAAGCTTTTCTTGGGGGTGAGGAATACCGTGGCAGACGACTTCGTTCCGACTGGTGCACACCGCAGCCGGAAAGCCGTGGTAGCCGAGCTGGCTCGGCGTCCCCCCGCGGCGTTTGGTGTCCTCACGCACCAGCCGGTCGATGTGCGCCGTGGACATCCCAGAGCGCAGCTGAGAGCCCACCCACGCGAGGGTGCTTGCGGCTGCTCTCCCGGCTTCACGCATCGCCTGCGCTTCGCGGGGACTCAGTAGGCGAATCATTGCCAAGCCAGGTTGGAGCAGTGCGCCCAACAGGTCCAATACCCTTTGGGTATGGCGGCCTTCTGCTAGACTCGAGTCGAAATGAGCCTAGTCCAGCTCGAATACTTCGTGGCGATCGCAGAAGAAGGCAACATCGGCCGCGCTGCCAAGCGGCTGCACGTCTCCCAGCCCCCGCTGAGCCGTCAACTCAAGTCCCTGGAAGAAGAGCTGGGGACGACATTGTTCGCTCGCACCACCCGTGGCGTAGAACTGTTACCCCACGGCAAGCAATTCCTGCATCACGCGCGCCGCATCCTGGCGCAGGTCGAGGAAGCAAAGCACAGCCTGGGGCAGCCGTCCGACACCGACCGAGAGGCTCAGTGAAGCGGCGCCGGACGTGCGACAGCGTCCCCAGCCGCGGAGCCGCATGAACGAACCGCCGGGTTCGCAGATCAGCGACGCAGCATGGATGCGTCGCGCGCTGGCAGAAGCCGACGCGGCGGAGCAACACGCCGACGTGCCCATTGGCTGTGTGATCATCGACTCCGGTGGGGAACTGCTAGCACAGGGCCATAACCGCCGGGAAATCGATGGCGACCCAACGGCGCACGCTGAGGTCGTCGCCATTCGCGAAGCGGCGCGTCGCCGCGGCCACTGGCGGCTCGATGGTTGCACGCTCTACGTGACCTTGGAGCCTTGCCCCATGTGCGCAGGAGCTATCGTGAACTCGCGCATCGCGCGAGTGGTGTACGGCGCCGCGGATCCCAAGGCCGGCGCGCTCGACTCGCTCTACAGCCTCGGCAGCGATGCACGGCTCAACCATCGGTTCACGCACCAAGGTATGCTCCTCGCGGATGACTCCGTAGCGCGGCTCCGCGCTTTCTTCGCCAAGCTCCGCGCGGAGGGACAGAAGTAGCTCGTCTCAGGGGAACACTGGCGTTCCCTGTTGCAATTCGGGTTGGCCGTTGACGTTCGCGAGGTCCGACTCCTGCGCCGCGTCCGGGTCCTCTCCCTCAAGGGGTAAACGGGGAGAGTAAGGCACCTTGAACGTGACCTGCTCGCGCAGGCCGTCTTCGAGCTCTGCGTCGCTCACGAGGTGGATCCGGTTGCCTAGCTTCATCAGCTTGCGCAGGTAGCCAGACCAACCTGGCGTCACCTCTCCGGAAGCACCGAAGTGCTGGTGCTTCGGGTTCGACAGAATGGATCCGATGTACAGCGCCTGGCCAAGGGACAGCTGGCTCGGGTGGGTGTTGAAGTAGTACCGCGCGGCAGGACCAATCCCATATACGCCCGGTGCGTACTCGATCACGTTCAGGTACAACTCCATCAACTGTTGCTTGCTGAACTCCTGCTCGAGCAACATCGTGAGGACGGCCTCTTGCAGCTTCCGGGAGAGCGTCTTCTCGCGCTTGAGGTAGAGGTTCTTGGCGAGTTGCATCGAGATGGTGCTGGCGCCGCGCACGAACCGGCGCTGCTTGATGTTCTCGCGAATCGAGTTGTGGATCGCCTCCTCGTCGAAGCCACGGTGCCTGAAGAAGCGTCCATCCTCGCAGATCAGCACCGCCGTCTCCATGTGCCGACTGATCGACGCGCGGGGCGTCCAGTTCACTGAGCCTGGGCCCGTCTGGAATGGAACCGGCACGCCTTGAGCTCCCACGACCGTCAGCGCAAAGGGCTGCTTGAAACGCGCAGGCGCCACGTCTGCGGGCGTCGCCGTGATCCGGCACTCGTTCGCGACGTTCCAGCTGAGCTTCATGCGCTCCGCGTGCTGGGAGTCGAGCTCGAGATTGCCCTCTGCGGCGAACGTGCCTGAAGCCCGCATCCCGGTGAGCAACGGCGTGAACCCCTTGGGAGAGGCATCGAGCAGCGCCTGGCATGAAGCGAGAGGCACAGAGCCGCGCGCCTTGACATGAAAGCCCTCTTCTTCGCGGATCAGCTCCCCCACCAATGACGCGTGCACTTCGCCGATCGACACGTCCGCTTCGTCGAAGCGCAGTTCATGGCCGTCCAGCGTGAGCTGTCCACGCCCATCGAACGCAGCGTTCAGGCCCTCGATCGGGCGGGGCGCCAGCCAGCGGTGCTCGAGGGCCAAATCAGCCACCTGGACCTTCCCCTTGAAATCGAGCAGCCGGCCTTGGTTCTTCAGTCGCAGCTCGACGTTTGCGGTCAACTTCGAGTGACCGACGGCGGACAGGCCCCACTCACCCTCCCGCACGCCAAGCCACCCAAGGCTCACCGGCCCTCCATGCAGCGAGAACTCGACATCCTTGCTGGCGTCGAGCGGAAGCGCCAACTGAGCGCTGAGGGGGCTCTTCTGCTTGGCGTCCCCGGGTGTGAGCTGTGCCCGCACGAAACTTTCCGAGCGCTCCAGGTGCAGAGTCCCCGGGCCGAGTCGAAGCGGACGCCCGTGCCGCAGCAAATCCACTCGCAGGCCCCCGAGCTCGAGCTCCGCGCCGACGGGCACCAGCCGGGACAAGGCCAGCCCGCCCGCGGCGAGACGCTTGCGCCAACCTTCACCCCGGTTGGTGGCCTCGGTACCTTCATCGTCGAGCACCACCTGGGTGGGCGCGGATCGATCGAGATCCACTCGCGCCTCGAACGCCGCGGATGACACCTTCCGCAAGACCCGTTCGCCATCCACCCGTCCCACCTCGAGCACGAGTCCCCGGGCGGTGATGGGAAAGGCGACATTGCCCTGAAGCCGGTCCAACTCTAGCCGCTCGGCGTCCCCGCTTCGCTGATATGCAACACCCCAGGCCGCGACCGAGCGATCCTCGCCAGACCGCCAAACGAAATCGAGCCCGTCGACGGAGACTTCGAGCCTACGAGCCGTCGCTGAACTCTGGCCGCCTCCGCCGCGAAGCAGCTGGACCTGATCCCGGAGCTCGACGGCTGATCCCCGCAGCCTAACGAGCCCACCATGGACACGCACCGCGCGTGGCGTCAGTCCCGAGACCTGCACCTCGACAGCGCCGAGCTGCGCTTCGACACCGGGCGCCGCTGGAGCAGTCACCGCGACGTCACGCAGCCAGATCCGTCCCCATCCCGGGCGAACCGACCCGATCTCCAGGTGCAGACCCCGACGCGTCGCCGCGGCCTGAGCCTGGTGGCGTACGAGCGGAGAGAACCCTGCGGCCCCCGCGATCGCCACGAGCAACGGCACGCCAAACAAGGCGAGTTTTGCGCGACGTCGCATACGTGAAGACTAACGCTGAAGCGTGACTTGGGCCTACCAAGCGCTGTCATCCGCCCAGCCCCGAACCGGCCCACCGGCCGGTCTTCGGACAAAAGTAAACGGGGCTAGCGCAAAAACGCTAGCCCCGTTGCAAGAATAGCCCGGCGGCGACCTACTCTCCCACAAAGGAATCTTTGCAGTACCATCGGCTCTGAGAAGCTTAACTACCGAGTTCGGGATGGGATCGGGTGTGGCCTTCTCGACATCACCACCGGAAAAAACGACAAGTGCACAAGCAGCGTCTACGATGCTGCGCTCAACACTCAATTGAGTGGAGCTCGTCACTCGGACTCCGAGCGTCAACTACAATGTTTGCCTTAGAGAGTAGGGTCAAGCCGCACGGCCGATTAGTACTGGTTAGCTCCGCGCCTCACAACGCTTCCACACCCAGCCTATCACCTAGTCGTCTGCTAGGGGCCTTTAGTGCCTTACGGCAGGGACACCTAATCTTGAGGCCGGCTTCCCGCTTATATGCTTTCAGCGGTTATCCGTTCCGTACATGGCTACCCGGCTATGCCAGTGGCCTGACAACCGGAACACCAGAGGTACGTCCACCCAGGTCCTCTCGTACTATAGGTAGGGCCTCTCAAGTGTCCTGCGCCCACGGAAGATAGGGACCAAACTGTCTCACGACGTTTTAAACCCAGCTCGCGTGCCGCTTTAATTGGCGAACAGCCAAACCCTTGGGACCTGCTCCAGCCCCAGGATGCGACGAGCCGACATCGAGGTGCCAAACCGCGCCGCCGATATGGACTCTCAGGCGCGATCAGCCTGTTATCCCCAGAGTACCTTTTATCCGTTGAGCGATGGCCCTTCCATTCGGGACCACCGGATCACTAACGCCTGCTTTCGCACCTGCTCGACCTGTCGGTCTCGCAGTAAAGCTCCCTTATGCG
>JAUILJ010000909.1 GCA_030433055.1 Polyangia bacterium | reverse complement strand
CGCCCGAAGCTCAGGTAAAACGCACCTCGGCGGTGCCCAGACCAGCGACCGTGACCTTCATCACGTCTCCGGCCACCACCGGCTCGAGGGGCACCAGCGAACCCGAAAGCACCACCTCTCCGGCTTTGAGCGCGATGCCGTAGGCTCCGAGCGTGTTGGCCAACCAGGCGACGCAGTTGAGCGGCGAGTCCAACGCGGCTGCGCCCGCGCCGGTGCTGATCACCGCGCCGTTCTTCTCCACCACCATGCCGCAACTGAAGAAGTCGAAGCCCTGAGGAGACGCGCCCTCCCCCATCAAGAACAAGCCGCTGGAGGCGTTGTCGCTGATGGTGTCCTGAATCTTGATCTTCCAGCTCGCGATGCGGCTATCCACCACTTCGAAGCACGGGTGGATGCTCTCGGTCGCCTCCACCACCTGCTCCGGCGTGATGCCCGGCCCGGCGAGATCGCGCTTGAGGATGAAAGCAATCTCTCCCTCTGCTCGCGGCTGGATCAAGCGCTCACTCACCGGCATCTCTGCACCGTTGTCGAAGCGCATGGCGTCCGTCAGGTAGCCAAAGTCCGGCTGATGCACATTCAGCATGTTCTGCACTGCCTTGGAGGTGACGCCGATCTTCTTACCGATCAGCGACTCTCCATCCGCCAGCCGCCGCTCAAATAACCGCCGGGAAATATGATAGGCGTCATCGATGGTGATGTCCGGCTCACGCGAGGTAAGCGGCTCGACGACGCGCCGCTCGCGGAGCGCCGTGAACAGCTCGTCGCCGTAGTGTTCGCGCTGCTTCTGATCCATGGCTCAACCCCTGACCACAGCCGCAGCCTCGAACCCGGCCTGAGCCTCGAGGAACTGCAAGCACAGCGAGTTGAACAGCGCCGCGTGCTCCACCATCACCCAGTGGCCACAGCTGTTGAGCAGCATCACCTTCGCCCCCTTCACCTCGCGCGCCACGGTCATGGCGCCGCTCACGGGGCAAAACTTGTCCTCGACGCCCCACAGACCCAGCACGGGGCAGCGGAGCTCCTTCAGCCGCTCAGCGAGGTAGGCGACCTTCATCTTGGCGATGACGGCCTTCGGCTGCGTCTGAGCGATCTGGAAGCGCTCTTCGATGATCTCATCGGTGATGAGCTGCTCGTCGAAGAGCTGCAGCTTGAACGTGCTGCGCATGCCATCCCGCGTGATGCCGTCCTTCGCGAAGAAGGACTTCATCATCGCTTGGATGCCTTCCATCTGCATGTAGACCTCGCGCTGTTCGAGGCCACCAGGCGCCATCAGCACGAGCCGCTCCACCACCTGGGGAAAGTCGAGCGCCAGCTGAATCGAGAGGTTCCCGCCCTGGGAGTTCCCGATCACACAAGCTTGGCTGGCGCCCGCCTGCTCCAGCAACCGCATGTACTTCCCCGCCAGGAACGCTGACGAGTAGTCGCCATCTTCAGGCATGCTGGAGTAGCCGTAGCCGAGGGTGTCAGCGACGATGCAACGATAGCCACGCTCCGCGAAGTACGGGTAGTTGCGCTTGAAGTTCGAGTAGCCACTGGCGCCAGGTCCGCTGCCGTGAATCCACAACAGCACGGGGCCGCTGTCCGGCCCCGCCTCGTGGTAGTGCATCTTCAGGCCGTCCCCGACGTCGGCGTATTTTCCCTCGGGAACTACTTTGAGTTGCTCTTCTGTAGGCATTCGACTCGAACTCTCGGCTGGAGGCGCTCTGGATGGGCGCGCTCAGCGCTGGCCTTCCTTGGGTGGCGCCTTCGGAGCGAAGGCGATGGGCGGGTGGTGGCCCCACTCGCTGATGCAGTTGTACTCAGTTGGCTCCCACGTCGCGTCGTCCACTTCCCGCCCGCCCCAGCCAAACTCGAACTGAAAGCCGCTGGGCGTCTTGGCGTAGAAGGAGAACATACGATCGTTGGGGTGACGACCGAGCGTCTGCATGATCGGCACGCCGGCCTTCAGCGCACGATCGAAGCACAGGCCCACCTCATCCATGTGCTTGGCTTCGAGCATGAAGTGGTGGATGCGCTTTTTCTGTGGGCCGCCGAACGCCAGGCTGTGATGGCGAGCGTTGGCGTGAAAGAATGACAAATCCACGGGGAAACCATAGAAGGTGCAGCGAATGTGATCGCTCAAGCGAAAGCCCAGCACCTCTGCGTAGAAGCGCGTCGCTTCCTCCTTGTCCCGGGCGCTGACCACGCAGTGCCCGAGGCCTTGTTCCTCCGCCACGAAGCCGCCCTGAACCACGTCGGAGACGAACGGCTGGCTGGCTCGCTCGGCGCCGAAATAGAGCTCGAGCGGGTTGCCGCTCGGGTCCTCGAGCTTGACCAGCTTCTCCACGCTGCGCAGGGCAGCCTCCTCGGCGCTGCCCGCCGTGACCCTCACCCCAACCCCTTCGAGGCGAGCGACCACTTCAGCCAGGGCGGCGTCATCGGCGACCTCCCAGCCGAACACGCTCACGTCATTGAGCGGCCCCTCCGACACGAAGAAGCGCTGCTTGTAGCTGTCCAGGCACAGCCGCAAGGCGCCGTCCGCCTGACGCTCACGGATCCCCAGGCCCAGCACCTCGGTGGTGAACTTTTCCCAGGCCTCGAGGTGCTTGACCTCGAAGCCCATGTACCCCAGCTGTGTAACACCCTTCATCGTTTCCTCGCGGTTCGCTAGATGAAGAAGTCGGTCGTCTTCTGGCCCAGCCGAACGCCACCGAAATTGCGCCCTGGCTTGTCTGGGTTGTTGGCGTAGTGAGCCCGGGCACAGTGCACGTCCAGGAAGTAGCGCTGGATGGGTGCACCTTGGAAGATGGCGCGGCCACCGCTCGCGCTCATCAGCTGATCGACGACGCCCATGCACTTCGTCGCGACGATCCCCGACTCGTAGCGATACTTCACCCGCAGATCGATCGGGATGGGTTCACCGGCCCGCACCGCAGCCAGCATCTGATCGAACGCGCGCAGCAGCACGACGCGACACTCGTCGATGGTCGCCTCGGCTTCGCTGATCACGACCTGAGTAGTGGGGTACAGGAACACCTTGCTGCCGTCACTCGCCGCGATGCGGCTCTTGGCGATGTCGACGAACGCGTTCAGGGCGCCCTGGGCAATCCCGATGGCGCTGGTAGACACCGAGCGCACGAAGATCTGGCCAAAGGGCAGCTTGAACAGCGGCGCCGGATTCAGCTCATTTCCCGGGCTGGTCTGCTTGAAGCCGTCGCTGAACTTGTGAGTGCGATGCTCGGGGACGAACGCGCCATCCACCACGATGTCTTTGCTCCCGGTGCCGCGCAGGCCCATCGTGTGCCAGTTGTCGTCGATGGTGTAGTCGCGCTTCGGCAGCAGGAAGGTGCGCATGTCCGGCGGTCCGCTCTGCGTGGGGACGAAGCCACCGAGAAACACCCAGTCGCAGTGATCGCAGCCGCTCGAGAAGCTCCAGCGCCCGGTCACC
>JAUILJ010000908.1 GCA_030433055.1 Polyangia bacterium | reverse complement strand
AAGACGTGAAAGCTCTGAGCGGGGTTCAGCGAGCGCCCGAGGAGCGCTACCAGCTGTCCCTTGGAGTTCCTTGCGATGTCCAGCAGGACGACGACGTGGCTGGGCTTCCTGGGGTGGATCAAGAAGTCGCCTGGCTGCACGTCGCTGGCTGCCACTGACTCGGTGTGGGCGATCAGCGAGGTGCTGTTTGCCCAGGTGTACACCTGATCCAGGAACGCTCGCAGCTGCTGGTGGCTTCGCTCCGCGGCCTTGGCGTTGCGCATCCAGGCGACGGCTGCGCCGGCAGCCTTCAGGCGGTCACCTGCTAGCCAGCGGGAAAACGGCAGCTCGAGCCCAGTTGCGCTCTTGTATTCGATCTCCTGGTTGGTCGCGAATTTCCACTCGGCATTCAAGCGGAGCACCATGTCACTGCTCGTCTGCAGGTCATTGGTGCCGACGTCGATGGCTACGACGGCGCCGAGGTACTGGCCGTCCCCGGGGACCAACTCCTCACCCTTGTAGCTCAGGACGGGCGTGCCCGGAGCCGCGAGCGGTAAGCCGCGCAACCACTCGCCAAACGAGCCAGGCTGAACTGCAAGACGCTCATAGCTGGGTGGAGGGGGGAAGCGCTTGCCCAGGGTCGTGACCGCCTTCGGATAGCTCGGGGTATCGTCGCCGAGCCAGGCGTAGCGCTTCGGATCAGGTTCGCCCGGAGGCTCCGCCGTCGGCTGGCTTGGTGGCGGAGCGCTCGCGGAGGCAGGCGGTGCTTCGCGAGCGCTGGCTGAAGGAGCGGAGTCAGCGAGCTCAGCGCTCGCCTTCGCGCTCGGAGTGGAGTCCGGCTCTGGCTTCGATTTGTTGCACGCCGCCGCCCCCAGGGCGCACAACAACACGATCCAATGGCGACCGATCACTTCCACGCGGGCGCATTGTGGCCCACTCCGGTGCTCGGATAAAAGTTGTTAGGGGTTTGGGTATGGGAAAGGCGCTGACCCGGCGGCCGGTGCCCTCACTCGGTGCGCAAAATGACGTGAAAACCATAGTCGGTTTCGATCACGTCGCTCACCTGGCCGGGCTTGAGCGCAAAGGCTGCGTCGCTGAACGGCTTGACCATTACGCCACGGGGGAACGACCCCAGGCTGCCCCCGCGCTCGCCGGCTCCCGGTTCGTCGGAGTACTCCCCGGCCAGCTCTCCGAAGTCTTCACCGGCCACGGCGCGTTGACGAGCCTCTTCGGCACGCTCGCGCGCCTCTTCCTTGCTGCGAACGATGCTGGTCGGCGCGCCCTTGGAGCCGCGATACATCACCAGGATGTGGCTGGCGGTGATTTGCTCTGGTTCGCCGGCCTTCCCCTCGTCGACCGGCTCGGGAAACACCGGCTCATACAGCGCGCCCGCGTGGGCGGGGGGCTCGGCGGGCCCTTCGTGGGTGGAAATCACGCACCCCGGGGCTGCCAGGCAGAGGCAGAACAAGCTCAAGAAGCGCTTCGAGGAAGCCATGGCGGCGCAGCCTAGGTCATGGGCTGCGTCCGAGCCACTGCAGAGTGAGGGATCTTGCTCCGGTCAAGCCGACGGCAACCTGGGAGATCCGCTACAGCACCTGGGAGAGCTTCCAGGCGACGAAGGCGCACCAGCCGGCGCACAGGGCGAGCGCCAGGGCGCTGCTCAGAGGCGAGCGCTTCAGGTGCAAGCCGGCTGGAACGATACTCGCGCAGGCGAGCACCGCTGACAGCAGGAGCGCGATCCGGCTGCCTCGGCCCCCGAACTGGCTCTCCGCCAGGGCGAACAGGCCCAGCGCCGCCCACGCCGACAGTGCGAGGGAGGGCGCCACGATGCGGGGTCGCGGGCTTTGAGGGATCCAGGTGAGGGGCTGAACCGAGCTGGGGGGCAGCGTCTCCATGACATGGGTTGAACGGCCACCCACGCCCGAACTTGAGTTCACATCGCCGCGAACAGGATCAGCGAGAACAGCCCCAGGACCAGCGCCAACGCGATCGCACCGAGGATGATGTAGAGGCGAACGTAGGTGCGAGGCGTGCGACCCCAGACGTAGCGGGTGTCCTGACCATGCACGATGGCGCGGTAGAGCTGGCCCCGGAAGCGATAGGCCAAGACATAGGCGGGCAGAGCGTAGCGCTCGGTGCTCAGACTACTCAGGAGTGCAGAGACCTGGATCTTGCGCTTGCGAGTGCCCGGGATGGCGGTGGTATTCAGCTGCGCTGCCGCCGCGCGGTGAATGCTGTCGATGACGTGGTTGCGGGCAACCGAGCGCTGCACGTCGAAGCGTTCGACGGGGGTATGCGGCGGCCCATGAGGCGCTTGATCCCGGCTCCGCGTGTCGTAGCCGGGGGCCAGGTAGCTCGCCTCGTCGTAGGTGAGCCCGCGGGTCGCGGGGATCAACAGGGCGCGAAACTGCATCTCGCCGGACCCAGCGTGCGGCGCCCAGGCAGCACGCTTGGAGCCCGCGTTGGAGTCCGCGGTCCAGGTCACCAGGGCGTTGGCGTTGCACACCCACGCTACCCACCACAGCGGAGCGAGGTGACTGAGCGTGGCTTCGCTCGCGAGCTCTGATGGAGTGAAGAAGCCGCGCTGAGTCTGCAGCCAGTGCCGGAGCAGCATGCTGGCTTGCTGCGGTCCCACGCGGAAGGGCAGGAACCACTGCGGTTCTTCCAGCGGATCCTCCGGCCGCTCGATGTGCATCACGGAGCCGCAGAAGTGGCAGCGCGGGGCTTGGTGAGCGATGGTGTAGCTGACCGCCGCTCCACAGTCGTTGCAGCGGAGGACTTCGGCGAAGGCGCGGCTCTCCGGCGGTAGATCCCGCTCCGGGGCTGCCTGGCTGCATATCGGACAGCGCAGGTCCTGAGCCTCGAGCGGGCTCTGGCAGCGAGTACAGGGCGCGCTCATGACAGTAGTATCCCTGCGGCAACGAACAGCAAGATGATGCCGACGACCACGCCGAGCGCCAGGGCGATGACGAGCACCACTCGACTCCACGCGAGCGGCGCTGGTCCGTAGATGCGACCGGTCTGGCCGTTGATCAGCAGCCTGACCGGCGGCACTCCGGGGGCGACCCGCACGGGCAGCACCCACAGCGGCAGCAGCAGCAGGTCGAGCGACTCGTAGGACAGCTGGGTGTTGAACTGCAGGTTGCGCTGAGAGTCTCCAGGCATGAAGCGCCGCAGGTAGTAGTTCACGTGACCCATGGCCTCGGTCCGAGCGGACTGCCACACCGCCGCCGGTGTCTGGCTCGGTTCCTCCGCGGGCCAGCCGCTGATCAGCGCAGCTGTGTAGCGATGCAGCGCCCTCAGGTCATAGGGCTCGACGCGATCGAGCTCCACGTTCGGGATCCCTCTGGACGCGCTGACCACGATATCTCGCACGAAGGTCGCGTGCTCGCCGGCCAGGGGTCGCCATTCGGTGTGGGTTCGTCGGTTGTCGCCGCTGCCTGTGGTGTAG
>JAUILJ010000907.1 GCA_030433055.1 Polyangia bacterium | reverse complement strand
GACTTCGAGGCGCTCGACAGGTTCTTCACGGCGACCTTGAAGATGTCCTGGCCGATCATGTGCACCTTGTCGCGGCGATTGTCGATGCCCTCCTGGGTGAGCGGCTCCTTGCTGCCGCCCGCAGGAATGCAGAGCGATTCGGCCAGCGAAGCGTCCGTGTAGAGCCGTGTGGAAAGGACTCCCCCGGGGCCATCGCCAGCAGGCGCTAGCACCGCGGCGCCAGCGCCGTCCCCGAACAGTACGCAGGTGGTGCGGTCTCCCCAGTTGAGCACACGGGTCAGCAGCTCCACACCCACGACCAGGACGCGCTTCGCCATTCCCGTGCGGATATACTGATCGCCGATGGACAGCGCGTACAGGAAGCCTGCGCAAGCTGCCGCCACGTCGAACGATGGGACGGCGCGCGCGCCGAGCTTCGCCTGCAAGAACGCTGCGCACGCCGGCAAGGGCATGTCGGGGCTGATCGTCCCGACGATGATCATGTCGAGCTCTTCGGCTTTCACGCCCGCCATCTCGAGGGCCCGCTTGGATGCCTCGAGGGCCATATCGCTCGCCGCCTCGCCTTCGGCGGCCATGCGGCGCTCACCGATCCCAGTGCGTTCGCGGATCCACTCATCTGAGGTATCCACGATCTTCTCCAGATCATGGTTGGTCAGCACCTTGGAGGGAGCGTAGGCGCCGGTTCCAACAATGCGGCTCTTCGGGGTGAGCTGCTCGACGGTCATGCCGATCACTTACGATCCCGTAGCCTCCGCGTCTAGAATTGGTTCAACCAGATCCGCGACTGAGTCGTCAGTACATTCTCCGGCAAAAGTGCGTAGTTTTCTACGTAGTGCGTAGCGCGCGAGGCGCTGCTGAATGTCTGCACGGAAATGTTAGTAGGGCGTGTGGCCGTCTGGAGCGCGGTTCGATGGCCCGGAAGCTTGCAAGATTGCGCTCGGTTGGGGGAGAGGACACTCGGTGCCCATTTGGGCTGACCCACGTTGGTGGGCGCGTGGGTGCGGCTCGGTGATTGGCGGCACCGGTACAGCGCGCCTCACCCCCAAACCCCGAGGCTGCCGATCGGCCCCCGGCACTTGCAGGAAACGACAAAACCCGGTGACCCACCTGGGGGCACCGGGCAACGGCGGAACGCGGGGCGCTCAGCTCTGGTCGGTCGACTTCACGACGGCGCGGCCCTTGTAGTGGCCACACGCCGGACACACCCGATGCGGCACCATGGGCGCCGAGCAATTCGGGCAGGGGATGATGTTGGGCGCAGCCACTTTGTCGTGATTTGCACGGCGCATATCGCGTCGGGCGCTGCTCTGTCGTCGCTTGGGAACTGCCACGGTACTACTCCTTATTTCGCAGACGATCTCTCAACGCTGCGAGCGGAGCCAGACGCGGATCGAGCGGGCGATCTGCTGTTTGCGGCTCCGAAGAGGGCGAGGCTATAGGGGGAGTGTCCTCTGAGCGCAAGGGAAATAGCGGAAGCTCCAGGAGAATGAACTCCCGTACGAAGCTATCCAGCACGATTTCCTCGCCGCTGTAGACATCCCGAGCCGCGTCCTCCTCGCTGAGGAGTTCGTCTTCGTCGTCTTCTGTTCGGTGTTTCTTGGTCTTCTTGGCTTCGCGCTGCGGGGCAGCCTGGGTCTGCGAAGCCGGAGTCGGGGGATGCTTCTTCTTCTTCGCCGCCTGGTGCTTCGCGGCGCTGCTCGAGGGCGCGAGCAAGAGGAAGACATCCGTCTCGATGTCGAGGTCGAACGGCTCGAGGGAGCGGGCGCAGTCCATTTCCACCGGCGCCTTCAGGTGTCCTCGCACCATCACCTCGCGCCCCTGCTTGCTCAGCGTGACGTCGAGCAGGCCGTCGGCGTTCCGCGCCCGAGCCTCCGTGCCCTCCAGGATCTGGGCGAGCCAAGCCGCGGGGATGGGGCACTCGAGCTGACGCTCGTCATCCTCGAGGTCCGCGAGTGGGACGCTGAACTGGGGCTCGGGCTTGCTGGACATCGGTTCGCTGGGGTGGGCCCCTCAAGAAAGGGGCGCGAAGCTTAGCGGGGGAACGGCTCCTGGCAAGCTCTCCGAAGGGCTGGGCGCCGCAGTGCGCTCGCGAAAGCTCTTCGGATCGGGCGAGCCCGCTGCAAAAAGGCTGGTAACGCTTACCAGCCAGCCACTAGCGTCTGCAGCCGATGGGCTGGCTACGGCGGGACGACGGTCGGCGACGAGTCGCGCTCGCGCTCGCCGTGTACGTGCTGTGCACGCTGGTGTTCTTCCTGTTCGCGAAGCCCGAGCGACTGAGTGAGCACACGCCGTTCAATCACTTCGCGCTGCTCGCTCAGAGCTGGCTCGAGGGGCGACTCGACCTCGGGGGGCCACCGCCCGCCTACGCCCAGATGAACGACTTCGCGGAGTTCGACGGGCGCTGGTTCATCACGTTTCCGCCGTTTCCGGCGCTGCTCCTGCTGCCGTGGGTGTGGCTCGCCGGCGGAGCTGAGGGCGTGCGGGACGGCCAGGCGTTCTTGTGGCTGGCAGGGGTCGCGCCAGCCGTTTTGTTCCTGGTGCTGGAGAAGCTGCGGCGCGCGGGGCACTCGAAGCGCAGCGTGATGGAGAACGGGCTGCTCGCGCTGCTCTTCGCGTTTGGCAGCGTCTACTTCTTCACCGCGGAGCAAGGCACGGTCTGGTTCGCGGCCCACGTCGTGGGCGCGGGGTTGTGCGCCCTGTACGTGCTGTTCGCCCTCGACGCTGAGCGCCCGGTGCTGGCGGGCTTGATGCTCGGCTTTGGCTTCCTCACGCGCGCGCCGCTGGCGTTTGCGGCGGTGCTCTTCGCGCTCGAGGCGCTGCGCGTGTGCAGCGAACCTCGCAGTGACGGGAGCGAAGCCGGGGAGGGGGCGGACCTCGCGCGCACTCAGGAGTCCGTCAGGCCGCCCGCGGCGGAGGATGAATCCGCGGGGCAACGATTGATGCGCTGGTGGCAGCGCCTGGACAAGCGCCGGCTGCTGCGTTTGTACCTGCTGTTTGCCGCGCCGGTGGTGCTGTGCGTCGCTTTCTACCTGTGGCACAACCACGCGCGCTTCGGCAGCGTGGGTGAGGTGGGCTACCGCTTCCTCAAGGTGCGCTGGGCTGGGCGCATGGAGAAGTGGGGGCTGTTTCACTACCACTTCCTCGGGCGCAACCTGGGGGTGATGCTGAGCAGCTTGCCGTACTGGAACAAAGGGCCCGGAGCGCCGTTTCAGATCAACGCGCACGGGCTGGCGCTGTGGGTCACCACCCCGCTGTATTTCTGGCTTCTCTGGCCCGCCCGGCGTGGCGCTCTTCACCGCGCGCTCTGGGTCACCGGTCGATCCTCGCCGACGCCCGTTCGCCGACGGTGCAGGCGCGGATCAACGCGCTCGTGAAGGAGCGCGCGGGGTTCAGGCCGTTCGCTCTGGCGGTGCTCGCGGAGCGGGCGCAGGACTGTTTCCACCCGGCAAGGCCGGCTCAATA
>JAUILJ010000906.1 GCA_030433055.1 Polyangia bacterium | reverse complement strand
CCGGAGCTCAGGACCTGGTCGCTCGGACGCGACCCAAGCCGCAGCGGCTTGCCCCCCGGGAGGACCAGCTCCCAGTGCTCCGCCAGGTTCTTCCCGATCAGATCGCGCTCGGGCACCTCCAACATCTGCGAGCCGTGGCGATTCAGCAGTAGCACCTGGCGCTGCTCGTCCAGGAGCATGACCCCCAGTCCCAGCGAATCCAGGATCGCAAACTCGCGCGGTTTCGCTGATGCTTGCAGCTTGCTCGCCATCTCCAGCCCCGAACCTTGGCCCCCGTGCGCTTTCGTCCCGCCGCGGCCCGAACTCCCCGACACGGAGCCCGGGCGCCCGATCATGACTTATCACGAACCAAACCGGATGCGCTGCGAAAGGCCTCGCCAGGCGGGCCCCGTGGTTCGCTAGCTCCCTGAACGGCTCGAGAGCAAGCTCTCATTAGCTGAATCCGCGAGGTTGAGGCGCACAGGGCACCGCACCTCCGCGGCCGAACTCCCAGAACTACTGAAAATCCGTCAGGTCCCCTGTTCACTACGCTCACCGGGTCGCGGGATGGGCTGCCACACGCTCTGCGATAGCGTCCAAAACCGCACGGATACGCGCGGGAACGACGGGGGCCGGCGCGAAGAGGGCGACCACGGGAGCACCCGGCAGCTGCAGCGCTGGCCACAAGCGCTTCAGCCCGCCCGTCGCGAGTTCGTCGCTGACCATCCACTCAGGCAGCACACTCAAGCCCACGTCTGCGCGCACAGCTGCATACACTGCCTGGATATCATCACACAGAAAGCGCGGCTGGAGAGCGGGCATTCCGGCGAACTCTGCCTGGCCCCGCAACCGCTCCATCGCTGCCAGGGTCGTGTGGGCCAGCACCCACGAATGCCTCGATAGGGCCTGCATGTCCGTGGGTTCGCCCGCCTGGGCCAAATAGCGCTGTGATCCCACGATGACCTGCCGCGCGTCTCCAATCCTCCGCTGCTTGAAGTTGGCGGGCGCCACCGTAGCGATCCGCACGGCAATATCCACCGCCTCCCCCACCAAATCGACGCTGCTGTCGCTCAACAGCAACTGCACCACGAGCTTCGGGTGGCCCTGCATCAACTGATTCAGCGCAGGCACCACGAAGCGCTGACCAAACGCTGAGGGCGCTGCCACACGTACACTGCCCGCGACACTGGTTGTTCCGCTGCGCAGGTCGGTCTCCGCTTCCGCAAGGTTTCTCAGGGCCGGATTCACGCGTTCGTAGAACACTCGCCCCGCGTCAGTGGGCGTCACCCGACGCGTGGTCCGGCTGAGCAGCTGCACGGCCAACCGTTGCTCGAGGTCGCCGATCTGCCGGCTGACGCTGGGCTGGGAGATCCCAGCCTCACGAGCCACCGCCGTGAAGCTGCCGCGCTCGACCACGCGACAGAACAACTGGAGTGCCAGGAGATCATTCATACGGTTTTGGTATAAGGCTTAGGCATATTCAGACAATTACTTAATCATTACGCATGAATTAGAGCTTGTGTCGAGAGGTTCCGCTGATGCCCTATCGCTCATCCCACGCCCGGCGGCTGTCCCGCCGTGACTTCAACGCGCTCGGCCTGGGCACCCTCGGGGTGGTGCTCGGCGGCGGACTCGTGTCCTGCGCTGCCTACCCGGCGGAGACCGGCGACGCCTACGCTCCGTGGCGCTACCCAGCCAACGGTGAGGCGCTCGAGGAGAGCCTGATCCACGCTGCGCTGCTCGCTTCGAGCCCCCACAACACACAGCCCTGGTCGTTCGCCTATGAGGCGCGGCGGATCTCGTTGTTCGTCGATGACGCCCGCAGCCTGGGCGCGATGGACTCACTGGCGCGGGAGCGCCACATCGGGCTGGGGTGCGCGGTCGAGAACTTGGTGCTCGCCGCGCAGGCGAAGGGCGTTGACGCTCACGTTACCTGGCTCCCCGAAGCATCCAATCCGAGCTGGATAGCCGAGGTCGAGCTCGCCGAATCAACGACTGGGGCGCGCTCTGGGCCGCTCTACCGCGCGATCTCGCGCCGCCACACCAATCGTGGCGCCTACCTGGACGCTGAACCGCCATCGGGGCTCGAAGCCGCACTCCGAGCTCAGCTCGAAGACCCGAGTGTGGAGCTACACTTCTTGAGCGGGAGCGGAGCCAAAGACTTCCGCGAGGGAACAATCGAAGCCACTCAGGCGATCATAGATGACGCGGGGATGCTCGAGGCGGGGCACGCCTGGTGGCGCCAAACCAAGAGTGAAATACAGGAGCACCGCGACGGCCTCACGTTGGACGCTTCGGGGCTCGGAGCCTTGAAGCGCTTCCTGGGCAAGAGCACCGGTAAGCCCAGCGCCCGCACCGCGGGAGAATACTGGCTGGACAGTACGCGCGGGGATCAAACCACGGGCTTCGCCTTTTGTGTGCTGACCACGACGGACCGCAACGCTCGCGCAGAGCAGCTACTGGTGGGTAGAGCCTACCAGCGCCTCCACCTGTGGGCGACCTCGCAAAACCTTGCGTTCCAGCCGCTCAATCAGATGTCCGAGCGCCAGGACCGAGAAGAGACGCTGAGCCTGGCCAGCGACTTCGGAGCGCGCCTGGCCGCGCTGACTGGTCGCTCGCGCTCCACGGCGCAGATGTCGTTTCGCGTGGGTGTGCCGTGGGACAAAGCCCTGAAGAGTCCGCGTAGGCCCGTGGCATGGGTGGTGACATGAACCGCCCTCTGGCTCGCGCATTGCCGCGCGGCTTGGTGTGTGCCGGGCTGTGCGGCGCATGGTGGTTGGCCGCGGCTGCTGCCACCGCTGCTCACCCCCAACCCGAGAAGATGAACTGGGCGCCGAGCGTGGGGCTGGAGCTGGGCCATTCTCCAGAACGCCTGAGGGTGCAGTTCCCCGAAGAAACGTATACCGAGGACCGCGCACTCTGGAACAGCCGGCTCAGCCTGGGGCTGGATGGACGCTTGCCACGGGCGCTCGGCGACTTCGACGGCCGCAGCGTGAGTGAGCTGAGTTACGGTTTCGTGCATCACACAGGGCACGGACTGCTCGAGGTCTCACAGTCTGGTCTGCTGGAGTATCCGCTGGGCGGCGGCTTCGCGTTGCCCTTCGGGCTGGCAGTGGTGGGCACCCTCGACACCAGCTCCAGCGCCCGGAGCGGGTTGGGGTTCGGGCTGCCGCTCGGGGTGCGCTTTCGTGCCGTCGAGCTGTGGTACCGACCCGCGTTTCTCGTTCCGCTGGGAAGCGAGGACGAAGCCGTGTTCACCGGCACGCGTGAGCTCTCGATGCGGCCCGGCCTGAACTGGCTCGACATGGGCATACGAGTTCGCCTGGCGTTCCTGGGCTTCTAGCGCTGACCCAGAGCGAGTCCAGCATCAGCAAACCACCCAAGAAATGCGCCGCGGCAAGACCGATGCAAGCAGCGGCGAAGCGCGCTATTGGGCAGTCATGTCCAGCGCCCGCCGACCCCAGGAAGGCACACGTGGCATCCTGAGCCCCGACC
>JAUILJ010000905.1 GCA_030433055.1 Polyangia bacterium | reverse complement strand
ACCACGCAGTTCAAGCCGAACTTGCCGAGGATGGCCTCCTTCAAGGCCTTGGGTGAGATCGCCAGCGCGACAGGCTTATGCTCCTTGCCGTATACCACTGCCGGGATCTGCTGCGCGCGACGCAGCCGCCGGGCTGCGCCCTTACCGCGGTCACTTCGGATACTCGCCTTGATTGTGATTGCTTCCATTTGTCTTGTTGCTTTCTAACTACTTCAGGGGAAAGTATCCCCGCGGTAATGCAAGAGCCAGCCCCGATTGCAGCCGGACCCTCACGAGCGCTCGGTGTCTACACGAAGAGAGAGCTGACGGAGTCACTGTTGTGAATCCGTCGGATCGCTTCGCCCAGCAGCTTTCCGAGTGAGAGGAACTTGATCTTCTGAGAGGCTCGCGCTTCGTCGCTCGGTGGGATCGAGTTGGAAACCACCACCTCTTCGAGGGGAGAGTCTTCGATGCGCTGGACGGCCGGCCCGCTGAGCACACCGTGAGTCAAACACGCGACCACGGTCTTTGCGCCCCCGTCCTTGAGCGCACGTGCGGCGTTGCACAACGTGCCTGCCGTGTCGCAGATGTCGTCGACGATGATGCAGTCGCGATCCGCGACGTCACCGATGATGTGCATGACCTCGCTGACGTTCGCACGCTCGCGCCGCTTGTCGATGATCGCGAGCGACGCCCCCAGGCGCTTGCTGTAGGCCCGCGCTCGCTCGACGCCGCCGGCATCAGGCGAGACGACGACGGCGTCTTTGCCGTAGCGGTGGGAGAGATAGTCTTCCAAGAAGACAGGCAGCGCGTACAGGTGGTCGAACGGGATGTTGAAGAACCCCTGGATCTGACCCGCGTGGAGATCCACACACACGATCCGGTTGATCCCCGCGGCAACCATTAGATCCGCCACCAGCTTGGATGTGATGGGTGTGCGCGGCGCAACTTTGCGATCTTGCCGGGCGTATCCGTAGTACGGGATCACCGCGGTGATGGAGGCAGCTGACGCCCGTCGTAGCGCGTCACACATGATCAGCAGCTCCATCAGGTTGTCGTTGACCGGGGAGCACGTCGGCTGCACCACGTAGGTGTCGAGACCACGAACGTTCTCTCGGATCTCGCAGAACGTCTCGCCGTCACTGAAGCGCGACACCCGCAGCTCGCCGAGTTGGGTATCCAGGTGCTTCGCGATCTCCGTCGCCAAGTCAGGGTTCGCGTTTCCCGAGAAGATGCAGACTCGCTTGAGGGCCACAGCGTCACCCGATCGTTGGCTCAACCAGGGGGTTGAGGGGCGGAGCCACGCTCCGAAGAGCGTGAGCGAATAATGGATAAACCCAGGAAACCAATCAGGTTCCACTGGGCCAGCCAGGCGGCGCGGACAGTTAGCAGCGGGTCACCCGCTTGTCAAACACCGTCCACGCACTCGCCGCAGCCGCCAGCGCGCCGTATCGAGACCTCAGCCGGCAACCGCTAGGGGTGGGATTTGGCCCACGAATAGGCGGTGTACGCGGCAATCAGGTGACAGACCCACCCCAGGAGCCCACCGGATCCCAGCCAGAATCCAGGCGTAACAATCAGCCAAAACAGTCCGCGAAGGAACTTGCCGTTGTAGATCTGCCCAACCCCGGGAACGACGAGGGACAATACGGCGGCGATGCCCGGTTTGCTCATGGACGAGCAAGCTGGGTCCCCCCAGGTAACTGTCAACCGTGAGCCCCAAGCGTGGCGCGGACGAGTTCCCTACTTGTAGGGGTTCGACAGGTCGACCTCAGGCTGCTTGGCAGTAGGAGGCGGCTTGGGCGCGGGAGGCGGATCCTCTTCTTTGTCCGCCTTCTGCGTGGCACGCGGTCGCCAACTTCCGACATACCGCGGCGCAGGCGCTGCAGCCTTCTTGTCGTCTTTCTCCTCGTCCTTGGCGTCCGTTTCCTGAGAGTCAGCGGCTTTGTCCGTCGCCTTGGCCTCCGCCTCAGGCTTCGGGGCGTCCTTCTTTGGCTCCTCGGTCGCCTCAGGCGCGGCCGGCTTGGCCTCCGCCGGCGCCTGAGCCGTCGCGGGACCATCGGGAACGGCTGCGCCCGTAGGCGAGCCTTCCTCTTTGTTGCTTCCCGCTGCGACCAAGCCCCCCACCCCCAGAGCAAGCAACAAGGCGACGCCACCAATCACGAGGGGGGCCTTGGACCGCCGCGTGTTGTGCACCTCGGAGACCTGGCTGATCTGGGAGAGCTGAGGATGGCTGATCAACCCTGACTGGGTGTTGACGCTAGACAGCTCCATATTCCCGGCGGAAACGCTGGAGCTGGCACCGACCGCCGCAGGTGGGTGCGCCGAAAGGGAGAAGTTAGGTCGCTCTAGCTGGCTCGGCTCGCTGCGCGCCAACCAGGCACGAACCGCGTCGCGCTGCTGGCTGATCTCGGTCCCAATCACCTCTTGAACGTACGCAGCGACCTCGCGGGGCGCTGCGATCTTGCCAACCGCAGCCGTCGCTCGCTCGAGCACATCGGCAAACTGAGCACACGTGGAGAAGCGTTTGTCCGGATCGCGCTCCAGCGCCTTCATGCAGACCAGGCTGATCTGTGGATGAACGTCCGGCGCGAGGTCGTGGAGGTTCGGGATGGGTTCGCTGACCACGCGAGAGAGAGTCGCGGCTTCGTTCTCCGCCTTGAACAAGCGTCGAGAAGCCAGGACCTCCCAGAGCACGATACCTGCGGAGAAAATATCTGCGCGCCGATCGACCCGGGTGTCACCAGCGGCCTGCTCGGGTGCCATGTAGTCGATCTTGCCCTTGAGCTGCCCCACCCGGGTGGCGGAGAGGCGGGACGCCGCACGTGCCACGCCGAAGTCGGTGATGCGGCTCACCCCGTCCATACCCACGAGGATGTTCTGGGGCGAGACATCTCGATGCACGAGCTCGGTGGCCAGGCCCTTCTCGTCCTTCAGCTCGTGGGCAGCGTGCAAGCCTTGGAGCATGTCCAGCAGGATGCGGATGGCGATATCCGCAGGGATTTTGCCGGCGGTGGTGGCCGCTCTAGCGAGCAGCCGAGCGAGCGTGTCACCTTCGATGTACTCCATCACCAGGTAGTAGCCACGCTCGCTGGCACCCACCTCGAGGATTGGCACTACATTTGGGTGGTGAATCCCTGCGGCAAGACGAGCCTCGTCGAGGAACATCTCGACGAACTCCTTCTCCTTTGCCAGGTGAGGGTGCAGGCGCTTGATCGCGACGAAGCGCTGAAATCCCCCCACGCCGGCGAGACGCGCCAAGTAGACGGTTGCCATGCCGCCTGACGCAATCTCAGCCACAAGGTCGTAGCGGTCGATCCGCTGGACCCCTTCTTCACCGACGTCTATGAGCTTCGCTGCAACCACGATTCCCTCAGAATCTGCCGAATGCCCCTAATGTGGCGCCATTTCCGACGCCAAGCCAGGGATGAATGCTTGCCTTCTGTACGCGCGACGGCGTGCGCGCGGTCTCTCCACCACTCCAATCGGTGAAGAAGGCCCCCA
>JAUILJ010000904.1 GCA_030433055.1 Polyangia bacterium | reverse complement strand
CGCTAGTTGCGTCAAGGGCGGCGCTGCCGTCGAGCACCAGCTGCACCGCATCGGGACGGGCAGGCCAGAAGTCGAGCTTGGGTCCGAAGCGCTGTGGTTCCTCGAGGTACGGACCAAACGCGAACAGTTCAGCGCGCTTGAGCGGCGCGCGTGCCGCGTGCCAGGCCTGCCGCGCAGCCGTGAGCTGGGCTTCACCCCCGAGGCTCCTCAGCTCTTCGGCGCGAGACGTGAGGACCGCGCTCGCGTTCACCAACTCCCGATACTCGCCGACCGCCAGCTCCTCGGTCCAAGACCGAAGCAGGCGGCGGCGCACGTCAACTGTATCCTCCGGGAGACAAGCGCGGCCCAACACCAGCGCCGCCGTGCCCACGCCGACGCAGCTCAGCCAATCGCGGCGCCTCATAGCGACTCGACGAAGGCGACCAGCGCCTCACGCTCCTCTCGGCTCAGGCCCTTGAACGCGTCGCGCGCCGCCTCGGCTTCGCCCCCGTGCCACAGGATCGCCTCTGCGACACCCCGAGCACGGCCGTCGTGAAGCAGCCGCTGATGTCCGTTCACGTCGGGGTAGCGACCGTTGCCCCACAACGGAGGGGTACGCCACTCCGCGCCTTCAGCCTCGAACACCGGCCGCTCGTCGCTGAGTGCGGGCCCCATGTCGTGAAGCAGCAGGTCGGTATAGGGCCAGATGGTCTGATGCTCCAGCTCGGGCAAGTCGCTCTCGCCCGTCGTGTGGCTGGGGGTGTGGCACCCGGAGCACCCTGCGCTGTGGAACGCCCGCTTGCCTCGCAGGATCTGGGGCTCGGAGTATCCAGTGCGTGCAGGCACCGCCAGGAGGCGGCCGTACAGTTGTACCCGGTCGAGCAGCTGCTCACCGAGCTCGGGAGCACCACCTGACGCTGCCGAGAGGCACTCGGTCTGAGAGCTGGTGCAGTCTTGCTGAGCAAAAATGGAACTCGTGATCCCGATGTCTCCGTTGAACGCCCCCGCCGACTGCAGGCGCACGCTGGGCTGCTCTGACTTCCAGCCCATGCGGCCAACGGCCAACTCAGCTCGCTCAGCATCCCAGACATGGTTGATGCGCCCGCTGATCCCGTCTCCATCCGCGTCGTCGGGATCCGCGAGCTCTCGCAAGCGTGACTCCGGGATTGCCTCGAGCAAGCCGAGACCAATCACCGCCGGTGCGACCCGTGGGGAAACGCGTATGTCCTCCGCGAGCGGACCGTAGGCAAGCTCCGCGATCACATATTCCGGCACTGCGAGCGAGTAGCTCTCCCCATCGGCGTAGGCCCCCCCCTGCTCGCGATAGCTGACGCTGGGTCGCGCCTCGGCGGGGACATCGCCCACCGCGAACGGCTGGAGCTGACCTCCGTAGTTCGGATCACCCAGGGGCCCCCCGTGCTCATCCGCTCCCGGCACGGACAGCCGCAACAGCAAACCAACGAACTCTTCATCCTCAGCCGAGGGGGGGCTACCGCGCCCATCCTTGAAGTGACACGCTGCACACGAGCGCGCGTTGAAGAGCGGGCCCAGGCCGTCACGTGCCTCCGTGCTCGCGGGCGCCTGCACCCACGCTTGGTTGAAGAAGCTGTTCCCGGAATAGAACTGCGACTCGTGTTCGGGCTGGATATTCTCCGCCGGCATCGTGAACGCATCTGCGCCGCCCAGCAGCGTGTTGGTGGTGTCTCCGCCCGGAAGCCACTCTCCCTGGTCGATCAGGGAATCGGGCTGGGCGTCCTCGCCAGAACAGCCCACGAGGCCCAGCAGCGCGAGCGGCACTATTTGCTTACGGAGGCGGTCACGAACACTAGAACCCGCTGTCTTCTGGGCGCGGAGGTTTCTGGTAGGCATATCTCGAAAGCACCTCAGGCGGCGTCGCTGAGCCGCCTGGAAAGTGGAGCTGGGGGTTAGTCGACTACTGGGATATCCAACTCGAGCTTGCGGAAGACCTGCTCGATCAACTTCTCTTGTTCCCTCAAGGAAACGACAAGCGCCTCGACTCGCGCGCGACCCTCGGCGTTGTCGAGGGCGATCTCCTGATCGAACGGAGGCTTTAGCGCCCTGGCGAGCGCAAGGCTAGCATCGATCTTGTCCCCCACCTGCGCGGCGAGGTCAGCGTCCACTTCCGCGATCACGGCGCCAATGCCCACACCAGAGACCATGCTGCCGTCCAGGCGATGATAGTGCCCCTCCCAGACGTTCTTGATGCCCTGGATATCCTGGACCATGTCGCGATGGGTGTTGTCACTGAAGCAGGAGTGCTCGTCCTCCTGGCTCCCGGAGTCGAGCGCCGTCTGCAGGCGCTCGCCCCCGGTCTCAAAGCCGGAGAGCACGATCATACCCTGGAGAATGCGACGAAACGCCTCCTTCGGCGCGACCCCTTCAATTTCCTTACGGTAATTATCTTGTCCGGGCGCCCATGCTGCGACCAGTTCGCCCAGCTGAGACTTCAAGAGCCCCGTGGTGGTCGTGAGATACAAGCCGCGCCGATCGCCATTCGGAGCGGTCGCACCGGCTCCGCTCGTGTAGTCGTTGAACGAGCGATCGCCTGGACCCGTATCGCTGTGGTCCTGCCCCCAGAGCAAGAACTCGATCGCGTGAAACCCCGTCGCGATGTTCTCCTCGCCGCCCTGCTCGTTCAGGCTCATGAGAGAGGCCGCGTCGATGGTCGCGTCGGTGTCATTGATGATGCCGGCATCGTCCGCGTCGTCCACGTAGTCGATGTACGCTTCATCCAGAGGCCAGGCGTTGATCATGCCTTCCGTGTCGTCGATCGGTCCCTGATAGAAGCGAAAGACCTCGCTTTGCAGATAGGGTTCGCGCGCACCGAGCCATGCCTGGCGGGCGGCGCTCAGCGTCGCCTCCGAGGGGCTGCTGACCAGTGCGTGCGCGGCGGTGTCCAGGTCGCCCGCGGTCTGTGCGGTGTCTTGGTAGGTCGCCGCGACAATGTCCGAGTAGGTCGCAACCGCATCGCTGGCGCTCGAGGGCAGTCCACCGGAGGCGGTGGTGTCATCCTCGCTGGAACAGCTGACGAGCAAGCCGGCCAAGATGGCCGTGGGGATCAAGAAACGCATCTACGAGAACTCCTCGAGTGGGGTGGGGTTTAGCCTGAACCGACTCATACTGAAAATGAAAGGCGTTTTCAATAGGAAGCTGCTCGGTGGCCGTCCCCTCGCCCTCACGCGGCTCTCGCAAAGTTTTCAGGGCCTAATTGACGGAAACAGTAGCAAATACGGGCTCGTATGTCTATCCGGGTGCCCCGTCCAACGCCGGGTGAATTTGCCAATCACTTTCAGCATCAGGGGGTGAGAGCCGCCAGCAGCTCACCCGCGCTGCCCCTCGAGCGGCCGAACCGTTGCCGTCACCACGACCCGAGAATGACCACGATCCGTGGCCGTTCCCGCCGCCGCCGTTGAACTTTTCCGATATTGCGTCGTTATTGAATGGATCGACGTTTCGCAGAGCGATACGTTCGCCGTGGGCGAGTCG
>JAUILJ010000903.1 GCA_030433055.1 Polyangia bacterium | reverse complement strand
GGCCCGGACTCCAGCCCCGAGGCACTTTCCAAGCGGCGCGCGGAGCTGATCTACAACGATCTCTGGGTAGACACCTACAAAGGGATCGCGCTGCACGAGATCGGTCACTCGCTGGGAATGCTCCATCAGTTCGCTTCGAGCTTCGACTCTGCGAACTACAACCCGCAGTACTGGCAACTGCGTACTCATGAAGGGGCCGCGATGGCGAGCTGCGCTGGGGAGCCCCGCTCCGGTGACGTGTACAGCGCAGACGCGGACGACTGCATGGGCCCGCGCTACCTCGACCCTGAGACCGACGATGAGCTCGGGCAGGGCTCGGAGTCTCGCCCCGGCATCAACTACTTCGCGAACACCTCGACCATGGAGTACCAGAACGAGCGCTTCTTCGAGAGTGTCGGGCTGGGTCAATACGACCGACACATGGTCGGTGCCTTGTATGGGCGGGTGCTCGAGACCTTCGACGGGGACGCCGCCGACGGATTGAAGCCGGACGAACAAGGGGCGTTCGCCTCGCGTTTGTGGAGCCAGCTGCCAGAGGAGAACCTGGTGTATTTCCAGAGCGAGCTCGGCACCTTCGTGCAGGGCATGCACTACACCGAGCAGGCGCGGCGCATGAAGCTCTTCGATCCGTCGCGCTGTCGTGAGGCTACCGATGAGGAGAAGCAGCACGCCGAGTGGCGCATCGTCCATGGCAAGGTGTGCATGCCGCCGCCGCGGGACCACGCGGCCTGGAAGGACTTCGAGGATGGACCTGCCGTTGGCGACGACTACGTCTCCACCAAGGTGCGCGTCAGTCCCGATTCAGGAGCGGCACCCGGCAACGTACGCTGGCCGTACCGCTGGGGCGTCTCGAGCAACTCCTACGTTCACACCAATCCATCGGACGCTGGTGCTGACGTCTACGAAGCCACGCTCGAAACGATTCGCAAGTTCGAGGCGTCGTACGTCTTCGATTATTTCCGTGCAGGAAATCGCAACTGGTACTATCAGCGGCTGCCGTCGCGGGCTGCGAGCCGCTTCTTCGAGCGGTTGCGAGCGACCCACTGGAGCATCGCGGTCAACAACGCCCGCTACGCAAGCTTCGGGGACGCCGTGTTCCAGCAGATTGCTGGGTCCGACGACTGGTGGCGCCCCTACATGATGGCGGAGCGTGCGATGTTCGATGCGATCGCTCGCGCGTTGCTGATGCCCCAACCCGGAGACTATCGCGGCGCGGGCACGCCCGCTGGCTCTCAGGGGCCGGTGCTCGATATCAATGACTCCTCCAACCTTCCCAGGGCCTTCGTCATCGATGCCAGCGGTGGTCGGTACATTGATCCGGATTACAACAGCGACCCGGACGGTGGTGGCTCGTGGGAGTACTTGCAGTGGGCGAACCGTGCGGGGTTCACCGTCGAGAAGGCGGACGCCGCGAAGGCGCTCACTGACAGTCGCCCCGTGCTCTTCACCATCGCGCGGGAGAACTACCTGGACGGTCGCAATACGAACGTCAATTTCCGCAGTGATATGCCGCAGGCAGTCGACCGATTGATCGGCGGTGTCTTGGCTGGAGACTGGGAGAGTGTTGGCTTGTATGTCCCCGCGGGTGAGACGGGCTCCGTGGAGCCACTGTCCACCGACCTGTCGGGAGACGATCCGGCTCGCCCGGCAGGGGCGCGCGTCGTGGCTCCGAACCTGGGCTACAAGCAGCAGCTTGGGGTCCTGACCTGGGCGTACTCCTTTGCGCGCCTGGGGACGGACCTCACGTTGACCAACAAGCTCAGGATCTGGGTCAAGGGGCAGCTGGGAGAAGCCGACATCCCGGAGAAGCAGCAGATCCGTTTCTACAACCCAGAGAGCGGTCTGACCTACGTCGCTCGCTTGTTCGGTCCAGACCATGTCGTCGGACGCGATGTCGACAGCGGGATCGGGTCCCGCATGCTGGCCACCGCAAACACGCTCGTCACTCAGGCCTATCAAACACAGCCGGCCAGCCCGAGCGACGATGCAGACGAGAACACCTTTGGTATGCCCAACCTCGCGCTCGACGCCGAAGGCTTCCCGATCGTGAAGAGTCAGGCCAAGCTGCTCGAGCTCAGGCGCTACGTGGGGCTCATCGACGCCGCCGTGCAGATCGCGAACCTCGTGGGCTACGGCCCGTTGGATGGCGTGCCCCACGACTTCGAGTAGCGAGCTGGGCAGCTGGAGTGGATGAGTCCATTCCTCCGGACATCGTCAGGCCCAGTTCCAGACCGGCTTCGCGCATCTGTGCGACGCCGGTCTGGTCCATTTGAGCACGATTCGATGTTCAGAAAGAGACCCCAGTGCAGAGAAGACCCCGAGGCGCTACCCCGTGGGCCGGTGATCGGAGATGCTCCGCGTGAGCGCGGCTGCTAGCCTCGGGATATGCGACGAGTTGGTACCTTGCTGGCGGCGCTCCTGTGCCTGGTGAGTTGTTCTTCGGAAGACGACAACGGTTCCTCGGGGAACGGAGGGACAGGCGGGAGCGCTGGGTCGGATCAGGGGGGCAGTGGCGGGAGCAGCGCCGCCGGCGGGACGAGTGGCAGTGGAGCAAGCGGTGGCACGGGTGGCAGCGGAGCAAGCGGTGGCACCGGTGGAACCGGCGCCGCAGGTAGCGGCGGTGCGGGCGGTAGCGCAGGCAGCGTGGGGATCTGGACTCCGCCACCGGGGACGAGCTGGCAGTGGCAGCTCACTGGTACCCTGGACACGAGCGTCGATGTCGCCATGTACGACATCGATCTGTTCGACAACACTGCGGGAACCGTGCAGGCGTTGCAGTCCGCGGGGCGCGTCGTGGTCTGCTATTTTTCCGCGGGGAGCCGAGAAGACTGGCGCTCCGACGCGGACCAGTTCCAGGCAGCGGACTACAAGAATCCGCTGGACAATTGGCCGGGCGAGACCTGGCTCGATGTGCGTTCGGCCAACGTGCGCTCGATCATGAAGGCGCGCCTGGATCTCGCCGTGACCAAGGGGTGTGACGGGGTGGAGCCAGACAACGTCGACGGATACTCGAACTCCACGGGCTTTCCGCTCACCGAGAGCGATCAGCTGGACTACAATCGCTTTCTGGCCAGTGAAGCGCACGCGCGCGGCTTGAGCGTGGGTTTGAAGAACGCTCTGGACCTCGTGCCTCAGCTAGTCGGGGACTTCGATTGGGCGCTGAACGAGGAGTGCCTGAGCTACGACGAGTGTTCGTCCCTCGCGCCGTTCATCGCCGCGAACAAGGCGGTGTTCCACGTCGAGTACGTGGACAACCAAGGCCAAGGCAGCGCGAAATTGAACAGCGTCTGCGGCGACTCGACCACGTCGGGGTTTTCCTCCTTGGTCAAGCTCTGGGATCTCGACGCCTGGCGGCTTGCCTGCCCCTGATAGGCGAGGCTAGGCCGGCGGATTCGGATCGATCTCCACGACGGGCGGCACCAGGAAGTAGACGTCTCGAGAGTCCAGGACCGTGATGCCGTCACCCACGACCTCCAGGGTTGCCTT